>NZ_JALJRP010000002.1:274388-351294 GCF_024519715.1 Pseudomonas sp. Pse35
TGGGCTGCGTAGCGGCCCCAAAAAAATGGGAGCGCTGCGCACTCCAGCGGGAGCAAGCTCCCTCGCCACAGGTATATCGTTTGACCATTCAGCCCTTCATTACTTGTGCAAGCAGCTCGTAGGAATGAATCCGGTCGGCGTGCTCATACAGGTCACTGGTAAAAATCAGCTCATCGGCACCGGTCTGCTCGATCAACACCTCCAACTTGCCGCGAATCTTCGCCGGGCTGCCCACCATGGCCAAGCCGAGGAAGCTACCGACCGCATCTTTTTCATGGGGCAACCACAGGCCGTCCATGGTTTTCACTGGAGGGCGCTGCACCAGGCTCTGGCCGCGCATCAACGCCAGAATACGCTGGTACACCGAGGTGGCCAGGTAATCGGCCTGCTCATCGGTGTCCGCGGCCACCAGCGGAATGCCGAGCATCACGTAGGGCTTGACCAGCACCGCCGAAGGCTTGAAGTGATTGCGATACACGCGAATCGCCTCATGCATCAAGCGCGGCGCGAAATGGGAGGCGAAGGCGTAAGGCAAGCCACGCTCACCGGCCAATTGCGCGCTGAACAGGCTTGAACCCAGCAGCCACACCGGCACATTGGTGCCGGTGCCCGGTACCGCGATAACCCGTTGGTCGGGCGTACGCGGGCCGAGGTAGGCCATCAGCTCGGCCACATCTTCGGGGAAGTCATCGGCACTGCCGGAGCGTTCACGGCGCAGGGCGCGGGCGGTCATCTGGTCGGAACCGGGCGCGCGCCCCAGGCCCAGGTCAATACGACCGGGGTAGAGGCTTTCCAGCGTACCGAACTGCTCGGCGATCACCAGTGGCGCGTGGTTTGGCAACATCACCCCGCCAGACCCCACGCGAATGGTCGAGGTGCCGCCTGCCAGGTAACCGAGCAGCACCGAAGTGGCCGAACTGGCGATGCCGTCCATATTGTGGTGCTCAGCTACCCAAAAGCGGTGGTAGCCGAACTTCTCCACATGCTGGGCCAGGTCCAGGGAATTGCGCAGCGACTGCGCCGGGCTGCCGTTGGCGCGTACGGGCACCAGGTCGAGGGTCGAGAATTTTACGTCGGACAGCGATTTCATAAGCCTGCTTCTCCAATGGGGGCGCAGGCTTTCTAGACGAACCAAAACCTGCCGCTTCATGTGCATGCTCTATGCAATGAGGGCATATACCCGAGATTCAATAGGTAGCTCTGAAATTTCCTACTGAATTGCTAGGTTTCTCTTACGAATGAACTTTGTTTTGACGTCTATCCTCAGAACCCTTACCGACGCAAAACCACCGTTCGAGGAGAAAGCTATGAGTATCGTTAAAAAGGCATCCGCGCATTGGGAAGGCGACCTGAAGACTGGCCTGGGCTCCATTTCCACCGAAACCGGCGTGCTGCGCGAAGCGCCTTACGGCTTCAAGGCCCGTTTCGAGGGCGGCAAGGGTACCAACCCTGAAGAATTGATCGGCGCGGCTCATGCCGGCTGTTTCTCCATGGCGTTTTCCATGATTCTCGGCGACGCCGGGCTCAAGGCTGACAGCATCGACACCCAGGCCGAAGTGACTCTGGACCAGGTCGAGGGCGGCTTTGCGATTACAGCAGTGCATCTGATCCTGAAAGCCAAAATCCCAGGCGCGAGCCAGGCGCAGTTCGATGAACTGAGCAAAAAGGCCAAGGAAGGGTGCCCGGTGTCCAAGGTGCTGAATGCAACCATCACCTTGGATGCCACGCTGGTCAACTGATACAGCGGTAATCCATGTGGGAGCGGGCTTGCTCGCGAATGCGGTGGATCAGCCGATATCTTCAGTGGCTGATACTCCGTATTGGCGAGCGAGCCCGCTCCCACATGTTTAGTTCTGCGTTAAATCAGAACTCGTGTTTGCAAAATGTGGTCGAATAGCCCATGCAGCCTAGGCGCACACTCGTGCGCAGCGCATTCAGGGAGCTCCACACATGAAACGTTTTGCCTTGGCAATCATCTGCGGTGTATTGGCCACTTCGGCCGTGGCCGCGCCAAAAGATTGTGAAGAGCTCAGGAAAGAAATCGAAGTGAAGATCCAGGCCAAGGCGATTCCGTCCTACACCCTGGAAATCATCACCGCCGAAGAAGCCAAGAACCATGACGAAGCCATGATTGTCGGCTCATGCGAAAACGGCACCAAGCGCATCATCTATCAAAAGAACAACGACTGACTCAGATGCAGTTCACGCTGCGCTCTTCGGCCAATAGCTGGCGGGTTGAGTCGTACAGCCGGATGTTGGGCGTGAACGCCAGTGAGCGCCCTTCCAGCACATAGCGCTGGCCGGCCTGAAAGTGGTCGTACTGCAGCGTCATGAAGCAGGTGCGATACATCATCTGGCTGAGGCCACCCAGGCCGCCGCCGGCGGGCACTTCAAAATCAAAGCGCACCATCAGCTCGTGAGGGCCGGGAGGCATTTGAAAAAAGCGCCCGTCGTCAAGGTTTTTCCCGTCCAGGCGCTGAGCCATCACCAACTTGGAACCCGGTGTCGGCGTGGTGAAATCGACCCAGGCCTGCTGCGGGTCCACGGGGGGGATGGGGGTCGAGGCGCAAGCGCTGAGGAATACAGCGGCGACGGGAAGCAAGAGCTGGCGCATGGCAGGTACTCAACACGAGAAGAGGCTTGAGTATAAACACGCCACGCCGTGGAAAAATCCCCGGCAAGCGCGATAGTCTGGCGAACCCATCACCCAGGAGCAGTCAGTGCATGATCAGGCGTTTTCTTCCAGGACTGATGGTTTTGCTGCTCAGCGGCTGCTCCAGTGTCAGTTATTACAGCCAGTTGGCGAGTGGCCAGTGGCACCTGTTGCGGGCACGGGAGCCGGTTGCCGAGGTCATCGCCGACCCTGCTCGCCCGCCACTGCTGCGCGAGCATCTGGCTCAATCGCAGAAAGCTCGAACCTTTGCCAGTGAACACCTGCATCTGCCGGACAATCAAAGTTACCGGCTTTATGCCGATATTGGCCGACCCTATGTGGTCTGGAATGTCTTCGCCACGCAGGAATTTTCTCTGTCACCCCAGAACCATTGCTTTCCCATCGCCGGTTGCGTCGCCTATCGCGGCTACTACAACCAAGGTGCGGCCCGGGGCGAGGCGGCGCTGTTGCGGCAACAGGGCATGGATGTGTCGATCGGCGGCGTGGAGGCCTATTCCACCCTGGGCTGGTTCAATGACCCGATCATGAGTTCGATGATGAGCTGGGGCGATGAGCGCCTCGCCACGCTGATCTTCCATGAGCTGGCCCACCAGCGCTTCTACGTGAAGGACGACACCGAGTTCAACGAGTCCTATGCCAGTTTTGTCGAGCAGGAGGGCACGCGCCAATGGCGTGCGGCGCGGGGCCTGGCGCCTGTCGGCGATGCGGCGTTGAAGCAACGCGATCAATTTATCCGGCTGATTCTCGATACCCGTAGACGCCTGGAGGCGTTGTACGCGCAGCCGTTGGCAGCGGACGCGATGCGCCGGGCCAAAGCGGCGCAATTCGAGCAGTTACGTAGTGAATACCGGCACCTGCGTGATAGCCAATGGGGTGGTGACAAGCGTTATGACGCCTGGATTAACCAGCCGATGAATAACGCGCGGCTTTTGCCGTTTGGGTTGTATGACCAATGGGTGCCGGCGTTTGCGGCGTTGTTCGCGCGGGAAGGCGGGGATTGGGTTAGGTTTTATGCGGCGGTGGAGCGGTTGGGTGGGTTGCCGGTGGAGCAGCGTAAAGCGGCGTTGAGGCAGTTGGAGAAGGTTGGCCGTTAGGGCCTCTTCGCAGGCAAGCCAGCTCCCACAGTTGACCGATTTTCAACATGAGCATGCGGTCAACTGTGGGAGCTGGCTTGCCTGCGAAAGCGGTCTCAAGGACGCTGCAAAAACGCCTGATGCATCTGGTCCAACGTCTCGAAATGCCAGGTCGGTGCCTCGGCACTCAGCTCTTCAAAACTACCAAACCCATACCCCACGGCGGCCGAATCCAGCCCATTACTGCGTGCGCCGATCAGGTCATGCTTGCGATCACCGATCATCAAGGTGGTGGCCGGGTCCAGCCGTTCCTCACGCATCAAATGCGCGATCAACTCGACCTTGTTGGTACGCGTGCCGTCCAGTTCGCTGCCGTAGATCACCTTGAAGTACTTGGCAAAGTCGAAATGCCGCGCAATCTCGCGGGCAAATTCCCACGGTTTGGAGGTGGCTACGTACAGCTGACGCCCTTGGCTGTTCAACTCTTCCAATAACGGCATGACGCCGTCGAACACGCGGTTTTCGTACAGGCCGGTGACCTTGAAGCGCTCACGGTAGAAATTCACCGCCTCCCATGCCTTGGCCTCGTCGAAGGCGTAAAACTGCATGAACGCCTGCAGCAAGGGCGGGCCGATGAAGTGTTCGAGTTTGGTCAGGTCGGGCTCATCAATGCCCAGTTTGGCCAAGGCGTACTGGATCGAACGGGTAATGCCCTCGCGTGGGTCGGTGAGGGTGCCGTCCAGGTCGAACAGGACGGTGGGGTGATGCAGGGTCATTGATCGAATCCTTCAGCCAGGTGCAGGTCTTTGAGCTTCACGTAGTTCGCAGCGCTGTAGGTGAAAAAGGCGCGTTCTTTGTCAGTCAATGCGCGAACCTGTTTGACCGGGCTGCCCACATACAAAAAACCACTGTCGAGTTTTTTGCCTGGCGGCACCAGGCTGCCGGCGCCGATGATCACGTCGTCTTCGACCACGGCGCCATCCATCACGATACTGCCCATGCCGATCAGGATGCGGTTACCCACGGTGCAGCCATGCAGCATGACTTTGTGAGCGATGGTCACATCGTCGCCGATCAGCAACGGGTAACCCTGCGGATTGAACGGCCCCGCATGGGTAATGTGCAGCACGCAGCCGTCTTGCACGCTGGTGCGCGCACCGATGCGGATGCGATGCATGTCGCCGCGGATCACTGTCAGCGGCCAAACCGAGCTGTCAGTGCCGATTTCGACATCGCCGATCACCACCGCCGAAATATCGACAAACGCCCCGGCGCCGAGGGTTGGCGTGTGGTTCTGATAGGTGCGAAGGGTCACGATAGCCTCTCTCTCTTCTGCTGATAGCTGCGGTGGGTGTTGATTGTAATTAAGATGGCCCCATCTTTGTTCTACATGTTTCTTCAGCCAAGGTGCCCACCGTGAGCGCGAACAACCCTCTTTTGCAGTCCTACGACCTGCCGCCGTTCTCGGCGATCCGTGCCGAGCACGTGCAGCCGGCCATCGAACAGATCCTCGCCGACAACCGCGTGGCAATCGCAGAGATCCTGCAAAGCCAGGGTAAAAATCCGACGTGGGCAGGCCTGGTCCTGGCCATGGATGAACTCAATGATCGCCTTGGCGCGGCCTGGAGCCCGGTCAGCCACCTCAATGCCGTGTGCAACAGCGCCGAACTGCGCGAAGCCTACGAGGCGTGCCTGCCGGCATTGAGCGCCTACTCCACCGAAATGGGCCAGAACCGTGAGCTGTTCCAGGCCTTCGAAGCCCTGGCCAACAGCCCGGAAGCTGCCGGTTTCGATGTGGCGCAAAAAACCATTCTGGAACACTCCCTGCGTGACTTCCGCCTGTCGGGTATTGATTTGCCGCCGGAGCAGCAAAAACGCTACGCCGAGGTGCAGAGCAAGCTGTCCGAATTGGGCAGCAAATTCTCCAACCAGTTGCTGGACGCCACCCAGGCCTGGACCAAGCACGTCACTGATGAGGCGACACTTGCCGGCCTGACCGATTCGGCCAAGGCGCAAATGGCTGCCGCCGCCCAGGCCAAGGGCCTCGACGGCTGGCTGATCACGTTGGAATTCCCCAGCTACTACGCCGTCATGACCTACGCCCAGGACCGCGCCCTGCGTGAAGAGGTTTATGCCGCCTACTGCACCCGTGCGTCGGACCAGGGCCCGAATGCCGGTCAGAACGATAACGGCCCGGTGATGGAGCAGATCCTCGACCTGCGTCAGGAACTGGCCCAATTGTTGGGTTATGCGTCGTTCTCCGAGCTGAGCCTGGCCACCAAGATGGCCGAATCCAGCGACCAGGTGCTGAGCTTCCTGCGCGACCTGGCCAAGCGCAGCAAGCCGTTCGCCGCCCAGGACCTGCAGCAACTCAAGGCCTACGCCGCCGAGCAAGGCTGCGCTGATCTGCAGAGCTGGGACAGCGGTTTCTACGGCGAAAAACTGCGTGAGCAGCGCTACAGCGTGTCCCAGGAAGCGCTGCGCGCCTACTTCCCCATCGACAAAGTGCTGGGCGGCCTGTTTGCCATTGTGCAGCGCCTGTACGGCATCGAGATCGCTGAGCTTAAAGGCTTCGACACCTGGCACCCGGATGTGCGCTTGTTCGAGATCAAGGAGAACGGCGAGCACGTCGGACGCTTCTTCTTCGACCTGTATGCCCGCGCCAACAAGCGTGGCGGTGCCTGGATGGACGGTGCCCGTGACCGCCGCCGTACACTTGATGGCGTGCTGCAAAGCCCCGTGGCCAACCTGGTGTGCAACTTCACCCCGGCCGACAGTGGCAAGCCTGCCCTGCTGACCCACGATGAAGTCACCACCCTGTTCCACGAATTCGGCCACGGCCTGCATCACCTGCTCACCCGCGTGGAGCACGCCGGCGTATCCGGTATCAACGGTGTGGCGTGGGACGCGGTGGAACTGCCGAGCCAATTCATGGAGAACTGGTGCTGGGAGCCTGAAGGCCTGGCGCTGATCTCCGGCCACTACGAAACCGGCGAGCCCCTGCCCCAGGACCTGCTGGAAAAAATGCTCGCGGCGAAAAATTTCCAGTCCGGCCTGATGATGGTGCGTCAGCTGGAGTTCTCGCTGTTCGACTTTGAACTGCACGCCACCCATGGCGATGGTCGCAGCGTGGCTCAGGTACTTGAAGGCGTGCGCGATGAAGTCTCGGTCATGCGCCCACCGGCCTACAACCGCTTCCCCAACAGCTTCGCGCACATCTTCGCCGGCGGTTATGCGGCGGGTTACTACAGCTACAAATGGGCGGAAGTGCTGTCGGCGGACGCGTTCTCCAAGTTTGAGGAAGACGGCGTGCTCAACGCCCAGACCGGGCGTGCCTTCCGTGAAGCCATCCTGGCCCGTGGCGGCTCCCAGGCGCCGATGGTGCTGTTCGTCGATTTCCGCGGACGCGCGCCGTCGATTGACGCACTCTTGCGCCACAGCGGCTTGAGTGAGGACGCGGCAGCATGAGTGAAGGGCCTGTGATTACCAAAAAGCAATTTATCGCCGGGGCGGTCTGCCCGGCGTGCAGCGAGCCGGACAAGTTGAAGATGTGGACCGAAGACAGCGTGCCGCACCGCGAATGCGTGGCCTGCGGGTATACCGATACGCTGAATGATCAAGGCCTGTCGGTGCCCAAGGAATTGGGCACTAGGGTCAATACCACCGCGTTGAAAGCGCCGGCCGATCCTAAGGTGCAGGCAGTGCAGTTCTTCCCGAACCCGAAGCTGAAAAAAGACTAAGCCGGCACTCACTGTAGGAGCGAGCTTGCTCGCGAAGAACTCAACAGCGCGGCGTTTATCCAGGAAAACGCGCGTTATCGTTAACGTTCTTCGCGAGCAAGCTCGCTCCTACCATTTTTTTTCTTCCTTACCCGTTGTGGTGATCCAGCCTTTCATTGAGCACAACGCAAAGGCGCTGGTGCTGCAATCCCCATTCGCCAAAGCTGTGCGCAACTTGTCGACATCGGCTTTCATCATGTAGCGAACGCCATCCTTGAAACCATTGCTGCTGCCAAAGCCGCCCAAGGTCATTTCGTTCAGCGCGTCCTCCTTGCTCCACCCTTGAACCACCACCCGATACATCGCTGCCATCAGGCCGGTGCGGTCGGCGCCGTGCTTGCAATGCATCAACACAGGGCCATCGGCCTCTGCTGCCTGAATCGCTCTGATTGCCGCCAGCACGTCGGCATCGTCGACGTGGTTGGTTCGATAGCTCAACTGCACCTGTTTGATATCAGAGGATTGGAGCCACTGCGTATCAGATTCTGGCAGGAAGTTGATGACCGTAACGATCTTGAGTTTTTGCAATAACGGCAGCGCATGTCCATCCGGCAATGCGCTGCGATAGAGCGTGGGTGTCATCTGGTGCAGGTTGTATTGGTTACCCACCGGCTGGGCCCACTCCGGCGAGCGGATCGACGCAGCCTCATCGGCTTGTACGGTGCTGAACAGGCTCGTGAGCGCCAGGCCGAGAACGAGGAGTAAGCGTGTGTTGAACATGAACGTTGTGACCGAGCTAGGAAGTGGCTGATGGGCCGCAGATTCACTCAAAGCGGGTCAATACGGCGTGAGGTCCGTGTCAAAGAATCGTGATGCCTGGGATCTGATCCGGTGTTTTTGTCACCGAATCGACGCCTCTGAATTCTTAGCCTGCTATCATTTGTAACTAATGTTTGCCATTGTGCTGTGTCTGCTTGGATCCAATTAGCGGCAAAGCCTTCACGCTGCTCCCAGAAGCGGCGGATAAACCCGTGACCACATGATGAGGTGTACCTATGTCTGATCAAGATCAAGACAACCCCCGGCGTGACTTTTTACGCAAATCCTTGACCTTGATCCCGGTGGTCACGGTTGCCAGCAGCGGCCTTGGCGGTTCGATGTTGATGGCCACGCCGGAACCGGCCCAGGCCGAGCCGGCCAAACCCGCGGTCAGCGACAAAGCCTACGAGCCAAGTTATTTCACGGCCGAGGAATGGGCGTTTATCAACGCCGCCGTCGAGCGCTTGATTCCCGCTGACGCCCAAGGCCCAGGTGCCTTGGAAGCTGGCGCGCCGGAATACATCGACCGCCAGATGAACACCCCTTACGCCAGTGGCGCCCTGTGGTTCATGCAAGGCCCGTTCAACGCTGATGCGGCGCCGGAGATGGGCTGGCAAAGTAAATTGGTACCCAAGGAGATCTATCGCCTCGGCATTGCTGCTACGGATGCGTGGTCGAAAGCGTTCAACGGTAAGGCTTTTGCTGCGCAAGACAGCGCTACCCGAGACGATATGCTGCGACGCCTGGAGGCTGGCGGCAGTGAAGTCGCTGCGCACTTCGACGCGGTGCCGCCCAAGATGTTCTTCAACCTTTTGCTGCAAAACACCAAGGAAGGCTTCTTCTGCGACCCTATCCACGGCGGTAATAAAGGCATGGTCGGCTGGACCATGATCGGCTTCCCCGGCGCCCGCGCCGATTTCATGGATTGGGTGGAACGCAACGAGCAATACCCCTTCCCGGCTGTTTCCATTCGCGGCGAGAGGGCGTAAACGTGGCGACCATCATGAAGAAAGTGGATGCTGTGATTGTGGGCTTCGGCTGGACGGGCGCGATCATGGCCAAAGAGCTGACAGAAGCGGGCCTCAACGTGGTAGCGCTGGAGCGCGGCCCGATGCAGGACACTTATCCAGACGGCAACTATCCCCAGGTCATCGACGAATTGACCTACAGCGTGCGTAAGAAGCTGTTCCAAGACATCTCCAAAGAAACGGTGACCATTCGCCACAGCGTGAATGACGTCGCCCTGCCCAATCGTCAGTTGGGCGCGTTCTTGCCGGGCAATGGCGTTGGTGGTGCGGGGCTGCACTGGTCCGGCGTGCATTTTCGCGTTGATCCAATTGAGCTGCGCATGCGCAGCCATTACGAAGAGCGCTACGGGAAGAACTTCATTCCCAAGGACATGACCATCCAGGACTTCGGCGTCAGCTACGAAGAGCTGGAGCCGTTTTTCGACTATGCGGAAAAAGTCTTTGGCACCTCCGGCCAAGCCTGGACGGTCAAGGGCCAACTGGTCGGTGAAGGCCGTGGCGGCAACCCCTACGCGCCGGATCGCTCCAACCCGTTCCCGCTGGAGGCGCAGAAAAATACCGTCTCCGCCCAGCTGTTTCAGAAAGCGGCGACCGACGTAGGTTACAAACCTTACAACCTGCCTTCGGCCAATACGTCGGGGCCGTACACCAACCCCTACGGTGCGCAGATGGGCCCGTGCAACTTCTGCGGGTTTTGCAGTGGCTACGTGTGCTACATGTACTCCAAGGCTTCGCCGAACGTGAACATCCTGCCGGCCTTGCGCCAGGTGCCCAACTTCGAGCTGCGGCCCAATTCCCACGTGCTCAAGGTCAACCTCGACAGCACCAAGAAGAAAGCCACCGGCGTGACCTACATCGACGCCCAGGGCCGCGAGTGTGAACAACCGGCCGATCTGGTGATTCTTGGCGCCTTCCAGTTCCATAACGTGCGCCTGATGCTGCTGTCCGGCATCGGCAAACCCTACGACCCGATTACCAACGAGGGTGTGGTAGGCCGCAACTTCGCCTACCAGAACATGGGCACCATCAAGGCGTTCTTCGACAAGGACACCCACACCAACAACTTTATCGGCGCGGGCGGCAATGGCGTGGCCATCGACGACTTCAACGCCGACAACTTTGACCATGGCCCCCACGGCTTCGTGGGTGGTTCGCCGATGTGGGTCAACCAGGCGGGCAGCCGGCCGATTGCCGGTACGTCCAACCCGCCGGGTACGCCGGCCTGGGGCAGTGCCTGGAAGCGCGCCACCGCCGATTATTACACCCATCAGGTCTCAATGGATTCTCACGGTGCCCATCAATCCTACCGGAGCAACTACCTGGATCTGGACCCGGTTTACCGCGATGCCTACGGCCTGCCGCTGCTGCGCATGACCTTCGACTGGCAAGAAAACGACATCAAGATGAACCGCTTCATGATGGAAAAAATGGGCAAAGTGGCCCAGGCCATGAACCCCAAGGCCATCGCCGTGCTGGGTAAAAAGGTTGGTGAGCATTTCAATACCGCCTCCTACCAGACCACCCACCTCAACGGCGGCGCGATCATGGGCACCGACCCGAAAACCAGTGCGTTGAACCGCTACTTGCAGAGCTGGGATGTGCACAACGTCTTTGTCCCTGGTGCTTCCGCTTTCCCACAAGGCTTGGGCTACAACCCGACCGGCCTGGTGGCAGCGTTGACCTATTGGTCGGCTCGCGCGATTCGCGAGCAGTACCTCAAAAAACCCGGCCCGCTGGTTCAGGCATAAGGAGCGATGACCATGAAAGCACTCGTTATCGCCTCCCTGGCGCTGTTCAGCAGCTGCTCGATCAGCGCCGCCGAAACCGATCTGATCAAGCAGGGTGAATACCTGGCGCGCGCCGGCGACTGTGTTGCCTGCCATACCGCCAAGGGTGGCAAGCCCTTCGCTGGCGGCCTGCCGATGGAAACGCCCATTGGCGTGATCTACTCCACCAATATCACCCCGGACAAGACCGGCCTGGGCGACTACAGCTTCGAGGATTTCGACAAGGCCGTGCGCCATGGTGTCGCCAAGAACGGTAGTACGCTTTACCCGGCGATGCCTTACCCGTCTTATGCACGTGTCAGCGACAGCGATATGCAAGCGCTGTATGCGTACTTTATGAAGGGGGTCGAACCGGTTGCCCAGGAAAACAAGGACAGCGATATTCCCTGGCCCTTGAGCATGCGTTGGCCGTTGGCGGCCTGGCGCTGGATGTTTGCCCCGGCAGTCGAGGCGCATCAGCCGCAAGCCGCTGCCGACCCGGTGATCGATCGCGGTGCCTACCTGGTGGAAGGTCTCGGACATTGCGGCGCCTGCCATACGCCGCGTGCCCTGACCATGCAGGAAAAAGCCCTGAGTGCCACGGACGGCAGCGCCTTCCTCTCTGGCAGTGCGCCGTTGGAAGGCTGGATTGCCAAAAGCCTGCGCGGCGACCACAAGGACGGCCTCGGCAGCTGGAGCGAAGAGCAACTGGTGCAGTTTCTCAAGACCGGCCGCAGTGACCGCAGTGCGGTGTTCGGCGGTATGAGCGATGTTGTCGTCCATAGCATGCAGTACATGTCGGAAGATGACCTGACCGCTATCGCGCGATACCTCAAGAGCCTGCCGGCAGTCGATCCGAAGGACCAGCCGCACCAATACGACAAGCAGGTAGCGCAAGCGCTCTGGAAAGGTGATGACAGCAAGCCGGGCGCCTCGGTGTATATCGACAACTGCGCGGCCTGCCACCGTACCGACGGCCATGGCTATACGCGGGTATTCCCGGCGCTGGCGGGCAACCCGGTGTTGCAGACGGCAGATGCCACGTCGTTGATCAACATTGTGTTGAACGGCGGCACCTTGCCGGCCACCCATGCGGCGCCATCAACCTTCACTATGCCAGCGTTCGCCTGGCGTCTGTCGGACCAGGAAGTGGCGGATGTGGTCAGTTTTATCCGTGGCAGCTGGGGCAACCAGGGCGCGCCGGTCAAGGCGAGCGATGTGGCGGACCTGCGCAAAAACGATCTGCACACCACCTCGGGCGATGACTTGGGGCAGGTGACGCAAAAGCACTGATAAGTTCGCTGGCCGCCCAACGGCACTGGTCAGAAACCTCGCGCCTCGATACTGTATATAAAAACAGTATCGAGGCGTTTTCATGTCTACTGCGCTGCCGCCCCGTGGCCGGGGTACGGCCACCAATCTGCATAATCGCTTTGCACCCACCGTCAGCGTGGCCGAGGACGACGGTTGGTACCAGGAAGTGCCGCCGACCCAAGGCACCGAAGTGCGTATCGAAACGGCCAAGACCATCATCACCCGCAACAACTCGCCGGACTTGCCGTTTGATCGGTCGATCAACCCGTATCGTGGTTGTGAACATGGTTGCATCTACTGCTATGCGCGGCCCAGCCATGCCTATTGGGACATGTCGCCCGGGCTGGACTTTGAAACCAGATTGATTGCCAAGAGCAACGCGGCCGATGTGCTGGAACAGCAGCTGTCCAAGCCGGGCTACGTGTGTGCGCCGATCAACCTGGGTTCCAATACCGATCCGTACCAGCCAATCGAGCGCGAATACCGGATCACCCGGCAAACCCTTGAAGTACTGCTGCGCTACCGCCACCCAGTGACGATCATCACCAAGGGCTCGCTGATCCTGCGCGACCTCGACCTGCTGACCGAGTTGGCCCGCCAGCGCCTGGTGGGGGTGATGATCAGCCTCACCAGCCTGGACGACGAGCTCAAGCGCATCCTGGAACCGCGCACGGCGGCCCCCAAGGCACGGCTGCGGGCGATTCGGGTAATGCGTGACGCAGGCATCCCGGTGGGCGTGCTTTGTTCGCCAATGATCCCGATGATCAACGACAGCGAGCTGGAAAGCCTGCTTACCGAAGCTCACGCGGCCGGCGCACAAAGCGCGGCGTATATGATGCTGCGCCTGCCGTTGGAGGTGGCGCCGTTGTTCGAGGAGTGGCTGGCGGCCCATTACCCCCAGCGAGCAACCCATGTGATGAGCCTGGTGCGTCAAGTACGCGGGGGTGAGGTGTATGACAGCCGGTTTGGCGTGCGTATGCGCGGTGAAGGGCCGTTTGCCGATTTGCTGGCGCAGCGTTTCAGCAAGGCGATCAAGCGTCTGGGGCTGAATCGGCGGGAAGGGTTCAACCTTGATTGCACGGCGTTTTGCCCACCGGGCAGGCAGATGGCTTTGTTGTAGACTGAGGGAGAGACGTGCACCTTTGCTGTAGGAATAGTCGCGTTTTGACATCACTGAAACCCGCGTTCTAGAGCGGTTCATTCAGTTTGAGTTAAGTTTCGACGTTTACCTTGTTCAGCGAGTGACTGATGAGTCGGCAGCCTGGCCGGTGCTTGTTTTACAACTATTTCACCGCCATGGCGTCGAACTGACCTGAACCCTCCCCTGCATTGATCAAGAGGATGAATCATGAGTGACAAGGATAAACAGCCGTTGGCTGCGTCGGCTTCAGCCCCTCAGGTGGCGGAATCCGCCGATGCAGCGCTGCAGCATATCGTTGACGGCTTTTTGCATTTCCATCACGACGTCTTCCCCCAGCAGGAAGAACTTTTCAAGAAACTCGCCACTGCCCAGAGCCCACGGGCGATGTTCATCACCTGCGCCGACTCGCGCATCGTGCCCGAGCTGATCACCCAGAGCTCCCCAGGCGACCTGTTCGTGACCCGTAACGTCGGTAACGTGGTGCCGCCCTACGGCCAGATGAACGGCGGTGTTTCCACGGCTATCGAATACGCTGTGCTCGCCCTTGGCGTACAGCACATCATCGTGTGCGGGCATTCGGACTGCGGCGCCATGCGTGCCGTGCTCAACCCCGACAGTCTGGAAAAGATGCCGACGGTCAAGGCCTGGTTGCGTCACGCCGAGGTCGCCAAGACCATGGTCCATGACAACTGCGACTGCGCCAACGAAGGCGAGAGCATGGCGGTGCTGACCGAAGAAAACGTCATCGCCCAACTGCAACATTTGCGTACCCACCCTTCCGTGGCTTCGCGCATGGCCAATGGTCATTTGTTTATCCATGGTTGGATCTACAACATCGAGACCAGCGAAATTCGGGCCTACGATGCGGACAAAGCGGCGTTCCGACCGCTGAACGGCACCGAGCCGATCCCTTCAGCGACGCCTAAAGCGCGCTTCTAAAACACTTCCCTGCCGGGTAATGCGGTGGCTGCCATGGATGCAGCCAGGCTTTACCGCGCCCGGCGAATGCCTCGGGAGAGTCATCATGCGTGCTGCTCAATTGAAAGCTGTATTGCCACGGGAGCTGCTCGCCTCGGTGGTTGTTTTTCTGGTCGCCTTGCCACTGTGCATGGGCATCGCGATTGCGTCCGGCATGCCGCCGGCCAAGGGCCTGATCACTGGCATCATCGGCGGCCTGGTGGTGGGCTGGTTGGCCGGCTCGCCGCTGCAAGTCAGCGGCCCGGCGGCGGGTCTGGCAGTGCTGGTGTTCGAGCTGGTGCGCCAGCACGGCATGCTGATGCTGGGGCCGATCCTGTTGCTGGCCGGCTTCCTGCAATTGGTTGCCGGGCGTTTGCGCCTGGGCTGCTGGTTTCGCGTCACCGCGCCGGCGGTGGTCTACGGCATGTTGGCCGGGATTGGCGTGTTGATCGTGCTGTCGCAGGTTCATGTGATGCTCGACGGCGCGCCCAAGCCTTCAGGGCTGGATAACCTGGCCGGCTTCCCGGCAGCGCTGGCTGCAGCAATTCCTACCTTCGGCGGCGGGCTCGGCTGGCAGGCTGGCGTACTTGGTTTGTCGACGATGTTGGTGATGTACCTGTGGGACAAATTCCGCCCGCAACAACTGCGGTTTGTACCTGGCGCGTTGCTTGGCGTGGGCCTGGCGACTGTTGCCAGCCTGGTGCTGGCGTTGCAGGTCAAGCGCGTGGAAGTCCCGGAAAACCTGGCGGACGCTATCGACTGGCTGCGCCCCAGCGACTTGCTGAACCTGGCGGATCCACAGTTGCTGATCGCGGCATTCGCCGTGGCGTTTATTGCCAGTGCCGAAACCCTGCTGTCTGCCGCAGCGGTGGACCGCATGCACAGTGGTCAACGTTCGGATTTCGATAAGGAATTGTCGGCCCAAGGGGTGGGCAACATGCTCTGCGGTCTGGTTGGCGCTTTGCCCATGACCGGCGTGATCGTGCGCAGCTCGGCTAACGTCCAGGCCGGGGCAACCACGCGTCTGTCGGCGATGTTCCATGGCCTATGGCTGCTGGGTTTCGTGCTCTTGCTGTCGAGCGTGCTGCAGAGCATTCCGGTCGCGAGCCTGGCGGGTGTGCTGGTGTACACCGGCATCAAGTTGGTAGACATCAAGGCGTTCAAGGCGCTGGGCCGCTATGGGCGGATGCCGATGTTCACCTATGCGGCCACGGCACTGGCAATCATCTTCACCGATTTGCTGACCGGTGTGCTGGTGGGGTTTGGGCTTACATTGGTGAAGCTGGCGTTCAAGGCGTCGCGCCTGAAAGTCAGCCTGATCGACCTGCCCCAGGAAGGTGAGATGGAGCTGCGTTTGACGGGGGCGGCAACCTTTCTGAAGGTGCCGGCGTTGACTCAGGTGTTGTCGGCGGTACCTGCGGGGACCACCCTGCATGTGCCGTTGAGCAACTTGAGTTACATCGACCACTCTTGCCTGGAGTTGCTGGAAGAATGGGGCCGGGCCAATGCGGCCAAGGGCTCGACGTTGGTGATCGAGGCTCGCGGTTTGAAGCGTCGGCTGGAAGGTCGGGTGAGAACGACAGTGGGGATCGGCTCAGCGCCTGCCTGACCTCTCAAAAAACTGTGGGAGCCGGGCTTGCCCGCGATGGCGGTGGTTCAGTCAACTAATCTGTTGGCTGATACTCCGCCAATCGCGGGCAAGCCCGGCTCCCACAGTTGATCTTTGTAAGCCGGACGATTTACGCAGGTTGATCCAGCGACAGCTCAACCCCAAGCTGGCGCGACAGGCATGGCCAGCGCTTCCAGGACGCTTCGGTCTGCGGGCTCTTGAGCTGTTCGCGATAGGCCTCGACCGATTCCAGCGCAAAGCTTTCCTCGTTAAGCATCTCATCCACCGCCAGGTGCACGGCTTCATCCAATTGGTTGGCGAAGTCTTCACCGATCAGTTGATGGGCGATCACGTTGGCCACGGTGGTATCCGCTGGAATCAGCGGCTGGCCAAAATGCTTGATATACAGATCGTTCACTTCTTCGACCAGGCGATGCGCCAGGTAGGCCTCATCCAGCAGGCCATCAAGGCCGTCGTGTCCGGCCAGAATCGCTGGCGGCTGCAGGAAAAAATGTTCAGCGATTTTCAGTACCGGTTTGATCTGGCTTTCAATCCCGGCCTCACGGGCCACGTCATTGGCGGCGTCGAGCAAATCAGGAACCAGATCGATGTAAGCGGTCACAAAACGGGTCATGACCATATTGCGATCACCGTCAGCCAAGGCGATGGACGAATGCAGGTGCGGCACTTGTTTCTTCAGCTGGCTGACGAGCTGGCCGGTGCTGGCTTCGTGTTGATGGGCACGGGAAATCTGCTCGCGCAATGCGGCGGTGTTCATGAAGGCTCCAGTGAAGCAGGCGTAGGAAAAGGGAGAAGATAAGGTAGTTCGTTTATACGAGCGCCTAAGACGCATTTGTCATAATTATTTCATGGTTATAGGCAGGGGTTATATCGAAATGCCATCGTTCGTCGGATAAACGATTCCGCCGCCCATTTTACGGGCTCCGTCTGTCTGTTTCTATTGATTTGCCCCCACACATTGCGGGGTTGCTACGGCTGTCTATACTCGGTTTTGTACGCAATTAGCTGATGACGCCCAACTGCATGACGCAGGCAAGGCTTGGCGGTTGTAAGCAGTATGGAAGCCGCTCCCTTCGCCGCAGGTGCAAACCGGCGGGATAACAAGAAACATAAAGGGGAACCCGCAATGACGCGACATCCACACGTTTGGATGGGCCTCCTGTTGTGGTCGGTATTCGGCCAGGCGCACGCCGCCTGGACTACGAATATGGCGCCAGGGGCTACTGAAGTCAGCCACGCTGTGTTTGACCTGCACATGACCATTTTCTGGATCTGTGTGGTGATCGGCATCGTCGTGTTTGGCGCGATGTTCTGGTCGATGATCCTGCACCGCCGGTCTACGGGCCAGGTAGCGGCGAAGTTCCACGAAAGTACCACCGTGGAAATCCTCTGGACCGTGGTGCCCTTGCTGATCCTGGTGGCCATGGCCATTCCGGCCACCAAGACCCTGATCAACATCTACGACAGCAGTGAGTCGGATATCGATATCCAGGTCACCGGCTATCAGTGGAAGTGGCACTACAAATACCTGGGCCAGGATGTGGAGTTCTTCAGCAACCTGGCCACACCCGCCGAGCAGATCCATAACCAGGCCACCAAGGGCGAGCACTACCTGTTGGAAGTCGACCAGCCGCTGGTATTGCCGGTGGGCGCCAAGGTGCGCTTTCTGGTGACCGCCGCCGATGTGATCCACTCCTGGTGGGTGCCGGCCTTTGCGGTCAAGCGCGATGCTATCCCTGGCTTCGTCAACGAAGCCTGGACCCGCGTCGAGAAGCCCGGCATCTACCGTGGTCAGTGCGCCGAACTGTGTGGCAAGGACCATGGCTTCATGCCCATCGTGGTGGAGGTCAAGTCCAAGGCCGACTACGACACCTGGCTGGGCGAGCGCAAGGAGGAGGCCGCCAAGCTCAAGGAGTTGACCTCCAAGGAGTGGACGCTGGACGAACTGGTGGCGCGTGGCGACAAGGTCTATCACACCACTTGCGTGGCCTGTCACCAGGCTGAGGGCCAAGGCTTGCCACCGATGTTCCCGGCGCTCAAGGGTTCGAAAATCGCCACCGGGCCGGCCAAAGACCATCTGAGCATCGTGTATCACGGCAAGCCCGGCACCGCGATGGCAGCTTTCGGCAAGCAGCTCTCGGAAGTGGATATCGCCGCTGTGGTGACCTATGAGCGTAACGCCTGGGGCAATAACAAAGGCGACATGGTCACGCCCAAAGACGTGCTGGCTCTGAAACAGGCCCAAAGCAAATGACGACTTTCATTGCCAATGCCCTGAATCGTCCCGCTCACTCGCTTGCAGGAGAACGGCCATGAGCACCGTGATCGACCATGGTCATGCCGACCACGCACACGGCCCCGCCAAGGGCCTGATGCGCTGGGTGCTGACCACCAACCACAAAGACATCGGCACCATGTACCTGTGGTTCGCCTTCACCATGTTCCTGCTCGGCGGCTCGTTCGCCATGGTGATCCGCGCCGAGTTGTTCCAGCCGGGCCTGCAGATCGTGCAGCCGGCGTTCTTCAACCAGATGACCACCATGCACGGCCTGATCATGGTATTCGGCGCGGTGATGCCGGCGTTTGTCGGCCTGGCCAATTGGATGATCCCGTTGATGATCGGCGCGCCGGACATGGCCCTGCCGCGCATGAACAATTTCAGCTTCTGGCTGCTGCCGGCGGCGTTCCTGCTGCTGGTGTCCACCTTGTTCACGCCCGGCGGCGGGCCGAATTTCGGTTGGACCTTCTACGCCCCGCTCTCGACCACCTATGCCCCGGAAAGCGTGACGTTCTTTATCTTTGCCATCCACCTGATGGGCATCAGTTCGATCATGGGCGCGATCAACGTGGTCGCCACCATCCTTAACCTGCGTGCGCCGGGCATGACCCTGATGAAAATGCCGCTGTTCGTGTGGACCTGGCTGATCACCGCGTTCCTGCTGATCGCGGTGATGCCGGTACTGGCGGGCTGCGTGACCATGATGCTGATGGATATCCACTTCGGCACCAGCTTCTTCAGCGCGGCCGGTGGTGGCGATCCCGTGCTGTTCCAGCATGTGTTCTGGTTCTTCGGGCATCCCGAGGTGTACATCATGATCCTGCCGGCCTTTGGCGCGGTCAGCTCGATCATCCCCACCTTCTCGCGCAAGCCGCTGTTCGGCTACACCTCGATGGTCTACGCCACCGCGAGCATCGCGTTCCTGTCGTTCATCGTGTGGGCGCACCACATGTTTGTGGTGGGCATTCCGCTGGTGGGTGAGCTGTTCTTCATGTACGCCACCTTGCTGATCGCCGTGCCTACGGGCGTGAAGGTGTTCAACTGGGTCAGCACCATGTGGCAAGGCTCACTGACGTTCGAGACGCCGATGTTGTTTGCGGTGGCCTTTGTGATCCTGTTCACCATCGGCGGCTTCTCCGGGCTGATGCTGGCGATTGCCCCGGCGGACTTCCAGTACCACGACACCTACTTTGTGGTGGCGCATTTCCATTACGTACTGGTGCCCGGCGCGATCTTCGGGATCTTCGCTTCGGCCTACTACTGGCTGCCTAAATGGACCGGCCACATGTACGACGAAACCTTGGGCAAGCTGCACTTCTGGTTGTCTTTCGTGGGCATGAACATGGCGTTCTTCCCCATGCACTTTGTGGGGCTGGCCGGTATGCCGCGCCGAGTGCCGGACTACAACCTGCAGTTCGCTGACTTCAATATGGTCTCGTCCATTGGTGCCTTCATGTTCGGCGCCACGCAGATCTTCTTCCTGTTCATTGTCATCAAGTGCATCCGTGGCGGCCCGCCTGCGCCGGCCAAACCGTGGGATGGCGCCGAAGGCCTGGAGTGGAGCGTGCCCTCGCCGGCGCCGTATCACACCTTCACCACGCCGCCGGAGGTCAAATGAAGCCCTCCCTATACTCCCCCTGTGGGAGCGGGCTTGCCCGCGATGGCGGTAGGTCAGGCACTGAATCTACCAGCCCTCAGGCCCTCATCGCAGGCAAGCCAGCTCCCACAGAAAGTCCAAAGCCAGGTGGGCGCTATGGCTGAGTCCGTACCGCTCAAGCGCCTGGTCACCCGCCTGCTGATCCTGGTGCTGGCAATGTTCGCCTTCGGCTTCGCCCTCGTGCCGATCTACGACGTGATGTGCAAGGCGTTCGGCATCAACGGCAAGACCGCCGGGCAGTACGAGGGTGAGCAAATGGTTGACCCCTCGCGCCAAGTGCGGGTGCAGTTTCTGTCCACCAACGCCATCGACATGGTCTGGGAATTTCACTCCAAGGCCGATGAGATTGTGGTCAACCCCGGAGCAGTCAACGAGATGCTGTTCGTGGCCTACAACCCCACTGATAAGCCGATGACCGCCCAGGCGATACCCAGTATTTCCCCGGCCGAAGCGGCGATGTACTTCCACAAGACCGAATGCTTTTGCTTCACCCAGCAAGTGTTGCAGCCCGGTGAGCGCATTGAGATGCCCGTACGTTTCATCGTCGACCGAGCGATGCCCACGGATGTGAAGCATTTGACCCTGGCGTACACGCTGTTCGATATCACTGCGCGCCAGCCGCCCGTGGCCGTCAGGACCGGGGGCTAGCTACTGTTTGCCCCCTCAATCAGGAGAGCGAATACATGTCGACTCATGATACGTACTACGTACCAGCGCAAAGCAAATGGCCAATAATTGCCACGATTGGCCTGCTGGTCACCGTGTATGGCCTGGCCGTGTGGTTCAACGACTTGAAGGCCGCGCGCCCTGAATCCCACGGGCCGTGGATCTTTTTCGTCGGCGGTTTGCTGCTGGCCTACATGCTGTTTGGCTGGTTTGGCGCGGTGATCAAGGAAAGTCGTGCTGGGCTGTACAGCGCCCAGATGGACCGCTCGTTCCGCTGGGGCATGACCTGGTTCATCTTTTCGGAGGTGATGTTCTTCATCGCCTTTTTTGGTGCGCTGTTCTACGTGCGCGTCTGGGCTGGGCCTTGGTTGGCGGGCGAGGGGCCCAAGGGCATTGCGCACATGCTGTGGCCGAACTTCGAGTTTGCCTGGCCCCTGCTGAACAACCCCGACCCCAAGCTCTACCCTGCGCCCAAAGGCACCATCAGCCCCTGGGGCCTACCATTGGTCAATACCATCCTGCTGGTGAGTTCCAGCGTGACCATCACCATTGCCCACCATGCCCTGCGCAAAGGCCATCGTGGCGCACTGAAACTCTGGCTGGCGATCACCGTGCTGCTGGGCTTGGCGTTTCTTGGATTCCAGGCCGAGGAATACATCCACGCCTACAAAGAGTTGGGCCTAACCCTGGGTTCAGGCGTGTACGGCGCGACGTTCTTCATGCTCACGGGCTTTCACGGCGCCCACGTGACCATCGGCACCATCATTCTGTTTGTGATGCTGATGCGCATCCTGCGCGGGCATTTCAATGCCGAGCACCAGTTCGGTTTCGAGGCGGCCAGTTGGTATTGGCACTTTGTGGACGTGGTGTGGATCGGGCTGTTTTTCTTTGTCTATGTGCTGTGACGCCGTTTACCACGGCGCATGAGAGACCAATTGGCCGCTGAAAAAGCCCCAGGCGATCAAGCCCACGGTGATCACGGCCAGCGTGACACGCACGGTCAAGGCAGTGACGAGGCGGTTGGAGTTGCCCTCGTCCTTGACCAGGAAGAACAAGCCACTGAACAGGCTCACGACGGTCGCGATCAGCATCAGGGCAATGGCGGCTTTGAGCATGGTCTGGCTCCGGGCTAATTGGGGAGGGGCGATGAGATCGAGTATAGCCAGTGCCATGCAACGCTTTCGTCCGGGCATCGCGCCGACGCTGGTGGTACTGGTGTTGCTGCCATTGATGGTGGGCCTGGGGTTTTGGCAATTGTCCCGCGGGCACGAAAAGCAACTGTTGGTAGACCGTTATGCCGAGCGCCGCGCCGCCGAGCCGGTCAGCAGTACGCAGCTCAATGACATGGCTGATCCAGCCTTCCGTCGTGTTCACCTTCGCGGGCAACTGGATGGTGAACACAGCGTATTGCTGGATAACCGCATGCGTGACGGCAAGGCCGGTGTCGAGTTGCTGCAACCCTTTCATGACCAGGCCAGCGGCCTCTGGCTGTTGCTCAATCGCGGCTGGCTGCCCTGGCCGGACCGGCGTATCGCGCCCGCCTTTACTACTCCTGAACAGACGCTGAACCTCGACGCCTGGGTGTACGTCGCCCCCGGCGAGACCTTCCAACTGCATGCCGACCCGGCCAGCACGCAATGGCCGCGCCTGCTTACCGCACTGCACCCCGCCGCGCTGTGGGACGAACTGGGGCGCAGCGGTTTTGACTATGAACTGCGCGCCGAAGCGGGCCCCGGTACCTACGAAACCACCTGGCCCGTCGTCGCCATGGGCCCGGAAAAACACCTGGCCTACGCTGTGCAATGGTTCGCCATGGCCATGGCGTTGCTGGCGCTTTACCTCTACCTCGGATGGCATAACAAAAAGGAGAAGCCCCATGGGAGCGGCCATGAATCCACCCAGCACATCTGACACGCCTGATCGGCGCAAGGGGCGCTGGCAGCTGATTTTGATCTTGATGATGGTGATCGGCCCGATGGCGCTGGCCACCTTCATGTACAAATTGCAGTTCTGGGTGCCGGACAGCCGCTGCTATCACGGCGAACTGATCGGCAACGGCCAGACCCGCGCCGACATTGGCGTGCAGGCCGATGAACAGCGCTGGCAACTGCTGGTCACCGCCCCCGCCGCCTGTGCCGCTGATTGCCAGCAACTGGTGTACCTGGCGCGCCAGCTGCAGATCAGCCTTGGCCGGGATGCATCCCGTGCCAGCCATGCCCTGGCCGGCGCGCAACCGTTGAGCAGCGAATACGAGGCCAAGCTCAAGGCCGAATATCCACAGCTGCAGCGCTACCCGCTGGATGTGTCGACCTTTACCAGGAACGCTGCTGCGCCCGGCGAGGCGCAACTGTGGATCGTCGACCCCCACGGCAATCTGGTGCTGCGCTACGACGCCAAGGTCAAGGGCAAGGACTTGCTCAACGACCTGCGCTTGCTGCTGAAACTGTCGAACATCGGATAAGGGCACCCTCATGGCCAAGCCTGGATTTCGCCTCGCGCTGTTTGCCACGCTTCTGGCGTTGTTTGTCGTGCTGCTCGGCGCCTATACCCGCCTGACTCACGCCGGTCTCGGCTGCCCGGACTGGCCGGGCTGCTATGGCTTTATCAGCGTGCCGCAAAGCGAAGCCCAACTGGCCCATGCCGAGTTGCACTTTCCCGACACGCCGGTGGAGGCCGACAAAGGCTGGGCCGAGATGACCCATCGCTACTTCGCGGGCAGCCTGGGCCTGTTGATCGCGCTGCTGGCGGCGCGTTCGTGGCGTCATCGACGTGATCCGGGCCAGCCCGTGAAGCTGCCGCTGTTCCTGCTGGCGGTGGTGTTCGCCCAAGCGGCGTTTGGCATGTGGACCGTGACCTTGAAGCTCTGGCCGCAAGTGGTCACAGGGCACCTTTTGGGCGGCTTTGCGACCTTGAGCCTGCTGTTTCTGCTGACCCTGCGGCTGTCCGGCGTACTACCGGCGCTGGTCGTGCCCAAGCGCCTGCAATATTGGGCGACGGCGGGCCTGGTGCTGGTGATCGGGCAGATCGCCCTAGGCGGCTGGGTCAGTTCCAACTACGCGGCGGTGGCCTGTGTCGATTTGCCTACCTGCCATGGTCAGTGGTGGCCGACGGCGGACTTTGCCAATGGCTTTCACCTGACCCAGCACATCGGCCCCAATTACCTGGGCGGGCAACTCGACAGCGAGGCGCGCACTGCTATCCACCTGACGCATCGCATCGGCGCAGTGCTGGTCACGCTGGTGTTGCTCGGCTTGGCCTGGCAACTGCGAGCAGTAGGGATGACGCGCCTGGCCGGCCTGCTGTTGATCGCCCTGGCTGCGCAGATCTGCCTGGGGGTGAGCAATGTGGCGTTCGGCTTGCCCCTGCCGGTGGCGGTCGCACACAACGCCGGCGGGGCAGCGTTGTTGTTGACGCTGGTGCTGGTCAATTATCACGCGCGCACCAGCCTGGTTCGGGTGCGTCACCCGCGCCTGTTCGGCTGGCGTTTTATCCCGCGCAAACAGGTGTCGGGCCTTATCACCCTTAAAGGAGAGCTGCCATGGCGACCGTGATCGGCGCACGTCGCGACCGGGCGATCTGGCGTGACTATTTGGAGCTGACCAAGCCCAAAGTAGTGGTGCTGATGCTGATTACTTCGCTGGTGGGCATGTTCCTTGCCACCCGCGCCGGGGTGCCCTGGACAGTGCTGGTGTTCGGCAACCTCGGCATTGCCCTGTGTGCCGGCGGCGCGGCGGCGGTGAACCATGTGGTCGATCGACGGATTGATGCCGTGATGGCGCGCACTCACAAGCGGCCGATGGCTGAGGGGCGTGTCTCGCCGATGGCGGCGTTAGCGTTTGCGTTGTTCCTGGCTATTGCAGGATTAGCCCTGCTGCTCGCGTACACCAACCCGCTGGCGGCCTGGCTGACCTTGGCTTCGCTGCTGGGTTATGCGGTGATCTATACCGGCTTTCTCAAGCGAGCAACGCCGCAGAATATCGTCATCGGCGGTCTGGCCGGTGCGGCGCCGCCGCTGTTGGGTTGGGTGGCTGTTACTGGGCATGTGAGTGCCGAACCCTTGCTGCTGGTGCTGATCATCTTCGCCTGGACTCCGCCACATTTCTGGGCCCTGGCCATTCACCGCAAAGAGGAATACGCCAAGGCCGACATCCCGATGCTGCCGGTCACCCATGGCGAACACTACACCAAGGTGCATATCCTGCTGTACACCTTCGCCCTGCTGGCGGTGAGCCTGATGCCCTACGTTATCCACATGAGCGGGCTGCTCTACCTGGGCTGTGCGCTGGTATTGGGTGCGCGCTTTCTGCAATGGGCCTGGGTGTTGTACCGTGGCAGCCAGCCGCACGCGGCGATCAACACGTTCAAGTACTCTATCTGGTACTTGCTGCTGCTGTTTATCGCCCTGCTCGTAGACCACTACTTATTGTTGAACCTATGACTCGAACTCAAAAAACCGTCTTCATCCTCGTGGCCCTGGTGGCGTTGATCATGGGCCTGACCGTCAACAAAGTGCTCTCGGGCAAAGGCCAGGGCGATCCCACTGCGCTGATCGACGCCGGCATCATTCTGCTGCCGCAAAGCCGCCAGTTGCCAACGGTGACCATGACCGACCAGGAAGGCCAGCCGGTGGTGGTCAATGAGTTGAAGGGCAAGTGGAGCCTGCTGTTTTTCGGTTACACCTTCTGCCCGGATATCTGCCCGACCACCCTCGCCCAGCTTCGCCAGATCAAGAGTGAGCTGCCCAAAGAGGCTGTGGACAAGTTGCAGGTGATCCTGGTCAGCGTCGATCCACACCGCGATACCCCGGCGCAGCTCAAGCAGTACCTGGGTTACTTCGACCCACAGTTCCAAGGCCTGACTGGCGCTAACGTGGAGGATGTGCAGAAGGTCTCGAATGCGGTGAGCATTCCCTTCATTCCGGCGGATACCAGCAAGCCGAACTATACAGTCGACCACAGCGGTAACCTGGCACTGATCGGCCCGGATGGTACTCAGCGTGGGTTTATTCGTGCGCCATTGAACAACCAGAAGCTGGTGGCGCAGTTGCCGGGGTTGCTTCAGCGCAAGTGAGCACCTGATGATCGTTCCAACGCTCTGCGTGGGAATGCAGCTAGGGACGCTCTGCGTCCCCAAGCGTGACGCAGAGCGTCACAAGAGGCGTTCCCACGCGGAGTGGGAACGATCAGATCAGGAGAGATCAGAACGCTGGCTTGATCGCGCCTTTGTACTTCTCTTCGATGAATTTCTTCACTTCAGGCGTGTGCAAGGCTGCAACCAGCTTCTTCACCGCGTCTGCATCCTTGTTGTCTTCGCGGGTTACCAGAATGTTCACGTAAGGCGAGTCGTTGCCTTCGATCACCAGGGCATCCTTGGACGGGTCCAGCTTGGCTTCCAGGGCGTAGTTGGTGTTGATCAGCGCCAGATCGACCTGGGTCAGCACGCGCGGCAAGGTGGCGGCTTCCAGTTCGCGGAATTTCAGGTTTTTATCGTTGCCGGTGATGTCCTTGATGGTCGACAGGATGTTGGTCGGGTCCTTCAGGGTGATCAGGCCGTTCTTGGCCAGCAGCAACAGCGCACGGCCGCCGTTGGTGGCGTCGTTCGGGATCACCACGTTGGCGCCGTCAGGCAGGTCGGCCAGTTTTTTGTACTTGCTGGAGTAAGCGCCCAGAGGTTCGAGGTGCACAGCGCCGACGCTCACCAAGTGAGTGCCTTTGGCCTTGTTGAATTCATCCAGGTACGGCTGGTGCTGGAAGAAGTTGGCATCCAGGCGCTTTTCAGCCACCTGTACGTTCGGCTGCACGTAGTCGGTGAAGACTTTGACCTTCAGATCCACGCCTTCTTTGGCCAGGGCAGGCTTCACGAATTCGAGGATCTCGGCGTGAGGCACCGGCGAAGCAGCGACCGTAATGGTCTCGGCGTGGGCGGAAAACGCAGCCACGGCGGCGAAAGCAACCAGTAGTTTTTTCATCCAGCAAGCTCCTTGTTCGGGCATCTGCCGGCTATGTGCCGGCAATGGCCGTTATTTACGAGAAAAGTGCACCACCAGCCGGTCGCCGACGGTTTGCAGAATTTGCACCAGAATCAACAGCATCACCACAGTGACCACCATCACATCGGTCTGGAAACGCTGGTAGCCAAAACGGATTGCCAGGTCGCCCAGGCCGCCAGCACCGACCACACCAGCCATCGCGGTGTAGGAAACCAGTGTAATCGCCGTCACCGTAATCGCCGCGAAGATGCCAGGGCGGGCCTCGGGCAATAGGGCATTGGTGATGATCTGGCGGGTGGTGGCGCCCATGGCCTGGGTGGCTTCGATGATGCCACGGTCCACTTCGCGCAGGGCGGTTTCCACCAGGCGAGCAAAGAATGGCGTGGCACCGACGACCAGTGGTGGGATCGCGCCGGCGACACCCAGCGACGTGCCGGTGATCAGTACCGTGAACGGAATCATCACGATCAACAGGATGATGAACGGCAGCGAGCGCAAGATATTCACGATCAGCGACAACAGCGCGTACAGGCCTTTTTGTTCGAACAGCTGGCGCGGGCTGGTCAGGAACAACAGCACGCCCAGGGGCAGCCCCAGTAGCACGGTGAAGAACAGCGAGCCGAACAGCATGGTCATGGTGTCGCCGGTGGCGAGCCAGATTTCAGACCAGTCGATATTGGCGAAGAAACTCAGGAAAACGTCCATCAGCGCAGGACCTCCATGTGAACGTCGGCGGCGGTGAAGCGTGCGAACGCGGCTTCCATGTCACCGCCGGTGACGGCGAGGGTCAGTTGCCCGTAAGGGATGTCTTTGATGCGGTCGATACGACCGGCAAGAATGCTGTAGTCCACACCGGTTTCCCGTGCGACGGTACCCAGCAGTGGCGCATAGGTCGCGTCCCCTTGGAACGTCAGGCGCACGATACGGCCTGGCACATGGGCAAAGTCGTCGCGCTGCTCGCCTTCGTCCACCTGTTCGGCTTCTTGTACGAAGCGCTTGGTGGTCGGGTGCTTGGGGTGCAGGAACACGTCGGCCACCGAGCCTTGCTCGACGATTACCCCGGCGTCCATGACGGCGACCTGGTCGCATACGCGGCGGATCACGTCCATTTCATGGGTGATCAACACGATGGTCAGGTTCAACTCGCGGTTGATCTCGGCCAGCAGTTGCAGGACCGACGCCGTGGTTTGCGGGTCGAGGGCGCTGGTGGCTTCGTCACAAAGCAGGATTTTTGGCTTGGTCGCCAGGGCTCGGGCGATGCCGACGCGCTGTTTCTGGCCGCCGGACAACTGCGCCGGGTACTTCTTGGCGTGGTCCGACAAGCCGACGCGGGCGAGCAGCTCAGCCACACGCTGGTCGATTTCCTTGCGCGACAGTTCACCGGCGAGCGTCAGCGGCAGCGCGACGTTGTCGGCCACGGTCTTGGACGCCAGCAAGTTGAAGTGCTGGAAGATCATCCCGACCTGCTGGCGAAAGCGCCGCAGGCCGTTGGCGTCCAGCGCAGTGACTTCTTCGCCATCCACCTTGATCTGGCCGCCACTGGGCTCTTCCAGACGGTTGATCAGGCGCAACAGGGTGCTTTTACCGGCACCCGAGTGGCCAATCAGGCCAAACACCTGGCCGTTCTCGACGCGCAGGCTGGTGGGGTGCAGGGCGGGGATATCCTTACCGGCGACGCGGTAGGTTTTATGGACGTTTTGAAACTCGATCACGTAGCGAACCTTGTGGGGCGCATTGAAAAGGGATCAGCGGTTAGCCGGGCGCGCATTTTAGCCTGTCCGTATAGCGTTTCTTAGCATTTATTTCGTATTCCTCCAGTCATTTGGCAATAACGCGATCAAAGGTCATAAAAAAGGAACGGTGCAAAACCAAGTCAGTCACTACTTAAGCAACTCGATTTCCCAGGTGCCGTGCCTGGGGTTTTGCTCAAACGAGCCGGGGACCGCTCTGGCCACTTTGAATAAGGAGTTTTGACTGATGAGTACCAAGAAGCCAGCCACCCCGCCGAAGAGTGAACTCGCGGGCACTGATACCCTGGACCGTGGCAACACCAACGCCAAGCTGCAGGCGTTGGAAGAATTCCGTTCCGACGCGACCGGCCAGGCCCTGCGCACCAACCAGGGCGTGAAGATTTCCGACAACCAAAACAGCCTGAAAGTCGGCGCCCGCGGCCCTTCGCTGCTGGAAGACTTCATCATGCGTGAAAAGATCACGCACTTTGACCATGAGCGTATCCCCGAGCGCATCGTGCATGCCCGTGGTACGGGGGCCCATGGCTATTTCCAGAGTTACGGCGACCATTCGGCGCTGACCAAGGCAGGTTTCCTGCGCACGCCTGAGCATAAAACCCCGGTGTTCGCACGTTTTTCCACGGTGCAGGGCCCGCGTGGTTCCGGCGACACCGTGCGTGACGTGCGCGGTTTTGCCGTGAAGTTCTTCACCGACGAAGGCAACTTCGACCTGGTGGGCAACAACATGCCGGTGTTCTTCATCCAGGATGCGATCAAATTTCCTGACTTCGTCCACGCGGTGAAACCCGAGCCTCATAACGAGATTCCTACCGGCGGTTCGGCCCACGATACGTTCTGGGACTTTGTTTCGCTGCAACCGGAATCCGCGCACATGGTGATCTGGGCCATGTCCGACCGCGCCATTCCAAAAAGCCTGCGCGCCATGCAGGGCTTTGGGGTACACACCTTCCGTTTGATCAATACCGAAGGTAAGTCCAGCTTCGTGAAGTTCCACTGGCGTCCAACAGTCGGCACCTGCTCGCTGGTATGGGATGAGGCGCAAAAGCTGGCCGGTAAAGATACGGACTACCACCGTCGTGACCTGTGGGAAGCGATTGAAAGCGGCGATTACCCCGAGTGGGAGCTGGGCGTACAGATCGTGGCCGAAGAAGACGAGCACAAGTTTGATTTCGACTTGCTCGACCCGACCAAGATCATTCCAGAAGAACTGGTACCGATCACGCCGCTGGGCAAAATGGTGCTCAACCGTAACCCGGACAACTTCTTCGCTGAAGTCGAGCAGGTTGCGTTCTGCCCGGGTCACATCGTGCCGGGCATCGACTTCACCAACGACCCATTGCTGCAGGGCCGTCTGTTTTCCTACACCGATACCCAGATCAGCCGACTGGGCGGGCCGAACTTTCATGAGATTCCAATCAACCGGCCTGTCGTGCCTTTTCATAACGGCCAGCGCGACGCTCAGCATCGCACCGTGATTGATAAGGGTCGTGCGTCCTACGAGCCAAACTCTATTGATGGTGGTTGGCCGAAAGAAACCCCTGCTGGTCCTACCGATGGTGGCTTTGAGTCCTACTACGAGCGCGTCGATGCCAACAAAGTACGTGAGCGCAGCGAATCCTTCGGTGACCATTTCTCCCAGGCGACGCTGTTCTACAACAGCATGAGCCACCACGAGAAAGAGCACATTATCGCGGCCTACAGTTTTGAGCTGGGCAAGGTGGAGCGCGAGTTCATCCGTGCGCGCCAGGTCAACGAGATCCTGGCCAATATCGACCTGGAGCTGGCCAAGCGCGTTGCGCAGAACCTGGGCTTGCCGGCGCCGACCAAGGGCACCGTGCCTGCCCGTGAAACGTCGTTGAAAGAATCGCCAGCCTTGAGCCAGGTGAACTTGCTGTCGGGCGATATCAAAACGCGCAAAGTGGCGATTCTGGCAGCCAACGGCGTTGATGGTGCGGCCATTGACGCGTTAAAAGCCGCGCTTGAAGCTGAAGGCGCCCATGCCAAGTTGCTGGGGCCTACTTCGGCGCCGGTGACCACCGCGCAGGGCAAGACGCTGCCGGTCGACGCCTCGATGGAAGGCATGCCGTCCATTGCCTTCGACGCAGTGTTTATCCCGGGTGGCAAAGAGTCCGTGAAGGCGCTGAGCGGTGATGGCGTGGCGTTGCATTACGTACTGGAAGCCTACAAACACCTGAAGGCGATTGCGGTAGCCAGCGATGTGAAGCCGTTGCTGGACCTGCTGAAACTGGAGGAGGATGCGGGGTTGATCGTGGGCGCGGATGCCAAGGCGTTCAAGGCCTTCTTTGCGGCGATTGCCCAGCATCGAGTGTGGGCGCGTGAGCCGAAATCCAAGGCGATTCCGGCTTAACTTATCGGTTGTTTGTTAGATCGTCATCGCAGGCAAGCCAGCTCCCACACTGTTCAAATGTGCGAGCTGGCTTGCCTGCGATGCTTTTAATCCGCCTTGCGCGGAATCAGCACAACCTGCGCCGGAATATGTTTCAGGATTTGCCGGTGAATTTTCAGGTCATACCCCGAATCAATTCGCTTCACCCGCTTGGTCAATAACGTGGCCAGCCACGGGTAATCCTGGGTGCGTGGCACCTGGATGCTGACGTCGCACTGGTAATTCACCACATCGGTGGCGATGGCGTCCAACTGATGGCGCATGTCTTCAACATCCGCAAGGTTCAGCGCCACGGTGGTGCTCGGCGCTGCCGGGTCGATGACCTTGGCGGCAGGCTTGGCCTCAGCGGCTTTCAACGCAGCTTCTGCCTGGTCCAATTCGGCTTTGCGCGCATGGCTGATGGCGCTGTTGACGCCACCGGTCAGCGCAGGGGCCTTGGGCATCAAAGCGCGGGCACGGCTCAGGGCCGTGGCGGCCGCGTTGACGTCGCCTTTTTGCAGCACGATCTGGCTGCGCTGCAGGTAGGCTTCGGCCAATTGACGCTGGTAGGCCTCAAGTGCCGGGTCGTTGGGCGATTGGGCCTGCAATGCAGCCAGTTGGTCTTCGGCGGTGGCCAATTCGCTGCTGGCCAGGTTTTGTTCCAGCTGCGCGATGGCCGCAGCCCGCGGATCCGGAGCCTGGGGGGCAGCGGGCGGCGTACTTTGGCAGGCGCCCAGCAGCAGTGAAAATGCGGCAAGGAGCAGATAACGGGAGGTGAACGGCTTCATTCCTGCGACTCTCTATTTGCGCAAAAAGCGAGCAAGTCTACACCCCTCGACGGGGCAGGACAAAACTCAGCAGAAACAGGGCGGCCGCCGTAACCACAATCGACGGCCCGGCCGGTGTGTCCTTGAACCAGGACAGCGCCAGGCCACCACACACTGCAAGCATCCCCAGGAGGCTGGCGCCAATTGCCATCTGCTCCGGAGAGCGAGCGTGGCGCTGGGCAGCGGCGGCTGGAATGATCAGCAGCGACGTGATCAACAATACGCCGACAATCTTCATCGCGACAGCAATCACCACGGCGATGAGCAACATCAAGGCCATACGCAGGCCTGCGACGGGCAAGCCTTCTACCTTGGCCAGTTCTTCATGCACGGTGATCGCCAGCAACGGGCGCCACAGGGCCACCAGCAACACCAGCACCGCAGCGCTGCCGCCGAGGATCCAGGCCAGGTCGGTCGGGCTGATCGCCAGCAGGTCACCGAACAGGTAGGCCATCAGGTCGATGCGCACTTCATGCATGAAGCTCAGCACCACCAGGCCCAGGGACAAGGTGCTGGGTGCGAGGATGCCCAGCAGGGTGTCGGAGGCCAGTGGCTGGCGTTGCTGCAGGGTCACCAGCAGCACGGCCAGCAGCAGGCAGCCGACGGTCACGGCGATGGCCGGGCTTACATCCAGCAGAAAGCCCATGGCCACGCCCAGCAAGGCGGCATGGGACAAGGTGTCGCCGAAATAGGCCATGCGTCGCCAGACCACGAACGAGCCCAATGGGCCCGCCACCAGTGCCAAAGCCAAGCCTGCCAGCAGGGCGTAGAGCAGAAAATCAGCCATGCTTGCAGCTATCTCCATGAACGTGGGGGGTATCGACGACGGCGCCATGCAGGTCATGGGCGTGGTCATGGTGGTGATGGTAGATCGCCAGGCTCTGGGCGTTCTTGCCGAACAGCTCCACGAACGCCGGGTCGCCACTGACCTGTTCCGGGTGGCCGGAGCAGCACACGTGGCGGTTGAGACAGACCACTTGGTCGGTGGTGCTCATGACCAGGTGCAAGTCGTGGGAGACCATCAGTACGCCGCAACCATGGCGGTCGCGCAGGCGGGTGATCAGGCTGTACAGCTCGGCCTGGCCGGCGACATCGACGCCTTGCACGGGCTCATCGAGTACCAGCAGCTCGGGCTCGCGCAGCAAGGCACGGGCCAGCAGCACGCGCTGCATTTCGCCGCCGGAAATACTTTGCACCGGGTTGTCGATGACGTGTTCGGCGCCGACTTCCTTAAGCGCGGCCTGGGCGCGGGCGCGGTCTACGCCAGGCACCAGGCGCAGGAAGCGCAATACGGAGAGCGGCAATGTCGGGTCCACATGCAGCTTTTGCGGCATATAGCCCACGCGCAGCTTGGGCTTGCGCCAAACCGTGCCGCTGTGGGGCTTGAGCAGCCCGAGCACGGCGCGCACCAAGGTGGTCTTGCCAGCGCCGTTGGGGCCGATCAGGGTGACGATTTGCCCCGGTTCCACGCTCAGTGCGATGTTCTCCAGCACGTTTTGCCCGGCGAACGTGACCCCGACCTGCTCCAGGCGGATTAACGCATTGCTCATCAAACCCCCTGGCAGCCTGCGCACAGGCCGACCACTTCGACCGTTTGCCCTTCGACCTTGAAGCCGACGTCGGCAGAGCTTTTGATAATGGCGTCGCTGATGCTTTTTTGTTCAAGCTCAATGGCGGCGTGGCACTCGCGGCAGATCAGGAACTGGCCCTGATGCGCGTGCTCCGGGTGGTTGCAGCCGACAAAGGCGTTAAGCGAGGCGATACGGTGCACCAGGCCGTTTTCCAGCAGGAAATCCAACGCACGGTAAACGGTGGGCGGCGCGGCGCGGCGGCCGTCCTGCTCGCTGAGGACGCCGAGAATGTCGTACGCGCCCAAAGGCTTGTGGCTCTGCCACACCAGCTCCAGCACCCGGCGACGCAAGGCGGTCAGGCGCAAGCCTTTCTTTGCGCACAGGGTGTCGGCCTCTGACAATGCGGTGTGCACGCAGTGAGAGTGGTCGTGGGGACGGCTGGCAAGCGGTGTTTTAGGCATGAGCGGCGACAGATATTTGATAGAGACGTTATTATGTTACCCGTTCCTACGCCATCGAGTGGTCATCGTGTCCCGACTTTTTCCCGTTTTTGTCGTATTTGTCACCAGTTTATTCGTTGCGGGTGCCGCTCAGGCCGAGGTCAAGGTGCTGACGAGCATCAAGCCCTTGCAACTGATTGCCGCTGCCGTGCAGGACGGCGTGGCTGTTCCAGAGGTATTGCTGCCGCCGGGGGCGTCGCCGCATAACTTTGCTTTGCGCCCATCCGACGTACGGCGTGTGCAGTCGGTGGACCTGCTGTACTGGATCGGGCCGGACATGGAAACGTTTTTGCCGCGTGTGCTCAAAGGCCGTACGGCGCCAACGGTGGCCGTGCAAGACCTACCAGGCATGAAACTGCGCGTCTTCGGCGAAGATAGCCACTCTCATGCCGATGAAGCCGACGAACATGATCACGATCACCGCCCAGGCAGTGTGGATGCGCACCTGTGGCTGTCCACGGTCAATGCACGTGTGATCGCCGCTCGGATGGCGGCCGATCTGAGCGCTGCCGACCCAGCCAATGCCGAGCGTTATCAGAGCAATGCGAAGGCCTTCGAAGAGCGCCTGAACGCGCTGGATGCGCGCCTGAAGCAGCGTTTGGCGGGCGTTGATGGCAAACCTTATTTCGTGTTCCACGAAGCCTTTGATTACTTCGAAGAGGCGTACGGTTTGAAGCATGCTGGCGTGTTCAGCGTGGCCGCCGAAGTGCAGCCGGGCGCGCAGCACGTAGCGGCGATGCGCGCTCGTTTGCAGGAAGTGGGCAAGACTTGCGTGTTCAGCGAGCCGCCGTTGCGACCTCGCTTGGCCGAAACCCTGGTGGCCGGGTTGCCGGTGAAGTTGGCGGAATTGGATGCGTTGGGTGGCTATACGCCAGCTACCGCGCAGGGTTATGAGCAGGTACTGGAAAAGCTTGGCAATGACCTGGCCGGTTGCCTGGAGTCGCTCTAACACGCAACACAAAACCCCTGTGGGAGTGGGCTTGCCCGCGATAGCGCAGTGTCAGTCGATACTGCTATTGCAGGCAAGCCAGCTCCCACATTGACCGAGTCGGTCTTTTAAAGTGCGAACGGCAGGTGGACCGTGACCTGTTGACGCTGCGCCAAGCGGTGCTCGAACTCAGCCGGGTCATGAATCAACACATCCTGCCCTGCAAATGATTCGGCCGCGATCAGCCGGGACAGCCAGAACCGTACGCACGCCACGCGCAGCATGGTCGGCCATAGCTCGGCTTCCTTCGCGGTAAACGCCCGTAGCCCCGCGTAAGCGCCCAGCAGCGCCCGGGCACGGTGACCGTCAATCACGCCATCGGCATCCGAGCACCAATCATTCAAGGCGATTGCCACGTCGTAGAGCATCGGCCCCGAACAGGCGTTGTAGAAGTCGATCAGGCCTGTCAGGTGCGTGCCTTCAAACATCGCGTTATCGCGAAACAGATCGGCGTGCACATTCGCCCGCGGCAGGCCGAGGATGTCGGCCTTGTGGGCGTCGATCTCGGCCAGCGCATCGCGCAACAGGCGTTGCTGGGCCTCGTTCAGGTGCGAAATGAGTTGCGCGCCCTCGCAGAGCATCCAATCCAGGCCGCGGTCGGTCTTGCGTTCAAGTACCTTTTCGCCCTGGGTGGCCAAGTGCAGGTGGCCGAGCAGTTCGCCAACCTGGGTGCAATGCTGTGCATTGGCCTCCTTGATGTGCTTGCCCGCCAGGCGCGGTTGCAGCAAGGCCGGTTTGCCCTTGAGTTCGCGCAAAGCGATGCCGTCGGTGGTACGCAGGGCGTACGGCACAGGCAGGTCGGCGTCGTGGAGCACGTCGAGCAGTTCGATGAAGAACGGCATTTCTGCCACCGGGCCACGCTCAACCAGGGTCAGGACGAACTCGCCCTGCTCCAGGCTGATAAAGAAATTGGTGTTTTCGCTGCCGGCGGCAATCCCCTGGAAATCAAGCAGGCGGCCGAGCCCATAAGGGGCGAGAAAGGTTTCCAGCTCAGGCCGAGCCAGGGGGGTGAACACAGACATGGTTAAAACTGCCGTTACGGGCGCTGCGGTGGGCAGCGCCGGTTAAAATTAAGAAATCATTTCCATTCGAAGATCTTCCATGACGGGATCAGCATATCCGGCTGGTCAGAGCGGATGAAGTTCGCGTCGGTGCCGTCCGCACGTACCAGAAAGTACGGTGGTGCGCCCTTCGGGGTGACCTTGATCGCATACAGAAAGCCGTTTTGGCGGTATTCCTGGATGGTTTTGTCGCCTTCCGTGCGAATGGTAACTTCCGGATCACCTCCAGGGGCACTGTCTGCCGCCATGGCAGCCATCGGAGCGAGTGCAATCAAACCGGTCAACAGCAGGCGATTGAATGTACGCATGATAACCTTGTCCCTTTGTTTTCATTGGTCCGGCTATTCTAGCGCCTGACCCGCCGAAAAGGTTGATCCTGCTCATGAGCCAAGCGCCCCTCGTCCTGGTGGACGGTTCTTCTTATCTGTATCGCGCCTTCCACGCGCTGCCACCGCTGACCACCTCCAAAGGCCTGCCCACCGGTGCGGTGAAGGGCGTGTTGAACATGCTCAAAAGCCTGCGCAAGCAGTACCCGGACAGCCCATTTGCGGTGGTTTTCGACGCCAAGGGTGGGACGTTTCGCGATGAGATGTACGCCGAATACAAAGCCAACCGCCCGAGCATGCCTGATGACATGCGCCTGCAGATCGAGCCGCTGCATCAAAGCGTGATCGCTCTTGGCTTCCCGTTGCTGTGCGTCGAGGGCGTCGAGGCCGATGACGTGATCGGCACCCTGGCCCGCAGCAGCGCGGCCGCCAGCCGCCCGGTGGTGATCTCGACCGGTGACAAAGACATGGCGCAGCTGGTGGACGGCCACATTACCTTGGTCAACACCATGACCGGTAGCTCGATGGACATCGAGGGCGTTAAGGAGAAATTCGGCGTCGCTCCGGAGCAGATCATCGACTATCTGGCGTTGATGGGTGACTCGTCCGACAACATTCCCGGCGTTCCGGGCATTGGCCCCAAGACCGCCTCCGGCTTGCTGGTGGGAGTCAATGGCGGCCTCAAAGAGCTTTATGAGCAGCTGGATATTGTGCCGACCCTGCCTATCCGTGGGGCCAAGACCCTGCCGGCCAAGCTGGAGGAGCACAAGGAGATGGCATTCCTGTCCTATCAGTTGGCGACGATCAAGATCGATGTGCCGCTGGATATCGGGTTGGATGATTTGCACCTGATCGAACCGGATCGCGAAAAGCTGCTGGAGCTGTACACGCTGCTTGAGTTCAAGAGCTGGCACGACGAGATTCAGCGCGATGCCAAGCGTGTCGAGCTCAAATCGGCGAGCGAGGTTGCGCCGGCCGCCGAAATGCCGGTCGAGGCTGTTATATCAGTACCGGTAGAGGCGGTTTACACCACTATTCTGGACCGGGCTACCTTCGACGTGTGGCTGAAAAAACTCCACGATGCGCCGTTGTTTGCTTTCGACACCGAAACCACCGGCATCGACGCCCAGCAGGCGCAATTGGTTGGGGTCTCGTTTGCTGTGCAGCCCCATGAAGCCGCCTACATCCCGCTGACCCATTCCTATATCGGCGCTCCGGATCAATTGGATCGCGACACCGTGCTGCTGGCCTTGAAGCCGCTGCTGGAAGATCCGACCAAGCTCAAGGTGGGCCAGCACGCCAAGTTCGACATGAACATCCTGGCCAACTGCGCCATTGGTGGCGACCCTGCCCAGGGCATTACCGTGCGCGGCATCGCCTTCGACACCATGCTCGAATCCTACGTGCTCAATTCCACCGCGACCCGGCACGATATGGACAGTCTGGCGAAGAAGTACCTGGACCACGACACGGTCAGCTTCCAGGACATCGCCGGCAAAGGGGCCAAGCAACTCACGTTCGATCAGATCGCCCTTGAGCAAGCCGGCCCCTATGCGGCCGAAGATGCCGACGTGACCTTGCGCCTGCATCAGCACTTGTACGCGCAACTGGCGGCGATCCCGAGCCTGGCCAGTGTGCTGACGGACATCGAGATCCCGCTGGTGCCGGTGCTGGCACGCATCGAGCGCCAGGGCGCACTGGTAGACAAGGACCTGCTCGGCATTCAGAGCATCGAGCTGGGTAACAAGATGGTCGAGCTGGAGCGCCAGGCGTACGAGATCGCCGGTGAAGAATTCAACCTGGGTTCGCCCAAGCAGCTTGGGGCGATCCTGTACGAGAAGCTCGGCATGCCGGTGCTGAAAAAAACCGGCAAGGGCCAGGCATCCACGGCTGAGGAAGTGCTGGCCAAACTGGCCGAAGATGATTTTCCGCTGCCCAAGGTACTGATGCAGTACCGCAGCATGAGCAAGCTCAAAAGTACTTATACCGACCGTCTGCCGGAACAGATCAACCCACGTACCGGGCGTATTCATACGTCTTACCATCAGGCCGTCGCGGCGACCGGGCGCTTGTCCTCCAGTGATCCGAACTTGCAGAACATCCCGGTGCGCACCGCCGAGGGGCGGCGTATTCGCCAGGCGTTTGTCGCGCCCAAGGGCTACAAGCTGCTGGCGGCGGACTATTCGCAGATCGAGCTGCGGATCATGGCGCATTTGTCCAAGGACGAAGGCTTGATGAACGCCTTCCGCAATGACCTGGACGTGCACACGGCCACGGCGGCCGAAGTGTTCAAGGTCGAGTTGAATGAGGTCACGTCCAACCAGCGCCGCAGCGCCAAGGCGATCAACTTTGGCCTGATTTACGGCATGGGCGCCCAGAAGCTGGGCAAGGACATCGGCGTCGATACCAAGACCGCCAAGGCTTACATCGATGTGTACTTCGCTCGCTATCCAGGGGTGCGCGAATATATGGAGCGAACCCGCGCCCAGGCGGCGGATCAGGGGTATGTCGAAACCTTCTTCGGGCGGCGCCTGTACTTGCCGGATATCAACTCCAACAAGCCCCAGGAGCGCGCGGCGGCCGAGCGCACAGCGATCAACGCGCCGATGCAGGGTACGGCGGCGGACATCATCAAGAAAGCCATGGTGCAGGTGGATAACTGGCTGACCGAGTCGGGCCTGGATGCCAAGGTCATCCTTCAAGTGCACGACGAATTGGTGCTGGAGGTGCGTGAAGACCTGGTCGCGCAGGTCAGCGAGAAGATTCGCGAGCATATGAGCGCGGCGGCTCAGTTGGACGTGCCTTTGGTGGTGGACGTAGGCGTAGGCGATAACTGGGACGAGGCGCACTGATTCCGCGGCTTTGCCATCACCGTCAGTGGTGGCGAAGCGGTTTAGATCGGAAACCGTCGTCAGTTATTTCCAATAGTTTTTTGAGCCTGTCGGAACTTAACCTGTGAACTGCCACTCAGAGTTACTGAATGGGTGGTGAAGCCCTTCAATGCTCCTATGTTGTGTTAAGTGTTGGCAGATAATTCCAGACCCCGCCCTAGCGGTCCGGAACTTGAACCCCGAACTTCCCCTCCCCAAAAGAAGTCCGGGGTTTTTTTTGCCCGCAGAAAAGTTACTCGGCGATTTCTGCGCCCTTGTCCGCCAATTCCATCCAGCCGGCCAGCACGGTGTAGGCCTCTTCAAGGCCCATGCGCTTGGGGGCGGAGAACAGTTGAATCGTGATGGTATCGCCCCAGCCCTTACGGATTTCGGACTGCACTTTGAGCAGGGTGTTCTTGGCTGCGCCGTAGGTGAGCTTGTCGGCCTTGGTCAGCAAAATGTGCATCGGCATGCCGCTGGCGACAGCCCAGTCGAGCATCAGCAAGTCGAAGTCGGTCATTGGATGGCGGATGTCCATCATCAGGATCAAACCCTTCAAACTCTCGCGACCGCCCAGGTAAGCCTCAAGGTGACGCTGCCAGTGCAGCTTCAGCGGGATAGGTACTTTTGCATAACCGTAGCCCGGCAGGTCGACCAGACGCCGATCATCGTCTAGCTTGAAGAAATTGAGTAGTTGCGTGCGGCCCGGGGTTTTCGAGGTGCGCGCCAGGCTGGCGTGAGTCAGGGTGTTCAGTGCGCTGGATTTACCGGCGTTGGAACGGCCGGCAAAGGCGACTTCAAAGCCCTCGTCATCGGGGCATTGGTCCACTTTGGCGGCGCTGAGCATGAAGGTGGACTGTTGGCACAGGCCGAGGATGGGGTTCTTGAGTTGCATGAGATTTCCGATGTGGGCGGTGCCGAGAAAGGGTGCGGCAAGCGGTGTCGTTTCCGTTTCAGTAGCGCCAGTATATAATGCCGCAGATTTTGTGTGTGCTTTGTCCCAGCGAAGGATGAGGTTCACGGGAGCGAAAGACCTTTATTGCGCATTAGAACGCAAAACGCTCTCAAACCCTGAATAGGTCGATGTATGGACCGACGGTTGCTCGCTTCTGCTGCCCTGATTCCGCTTTACGGCGCTCAGGCTACACAGGATCAACCGAGTTTGCATGGTCAGGCTGACGCAGTGCGTGACCCAGGGTTTCAAGGCAATGCCGCCGCGTGGTTTGTGCATGGACTGCAGTACTGAGGATTACCAGGCCGTCATTGATTTGATGGTGAGTAAACCCGGTAGATAACTCTTAAACCCTTAGCCGTAGTTGGATTAGCTGATGAACAAACTGATCGTGAGTCTGCTGTTGACCTTGGGCATCACAGGCGCTGCCGTCGCTGCAGAGGGCCCCGTCAAAGGTGATGCCACTGCCGGTCAAGCGAAGGCCGCCGTGTGTGGTGCCTGCCACGGCCCGGATGGTAACAGCCCGGCGCCGAACTTCCCCAAACTGGCCGGCCAGGGTGAACGCTACCTGAGCAAGCAGATGCACGACATCAAGGACGGCAAGCGCACGGTGCTGGAAATGACCGGCCTGCTGACCAATCTCAACGATCAGGACCTGGCGGACCTCGCGGCGTATTTTGCCAGCCAGAAGGGTAGCGTGGGAGCTGCCGATCCTAAATTGGTCGCCCGCGGAGAGCAGTTGTTCCGTGGCGGTAACCTGGAAAAAGGCTTGCCCGCCTGCACCGGTTGCCACTCGCCCAATGGCGCAGGCAACGCTGCCGCAGGCTTTCCGCACCTGAGCGGCCAGCATGCCACCTACATCGCCAAACAGTTGACCGACTTCCGCAAAGAAGAAGCCGGCCGGGCCAACGATGGGGACGCCATGACCATGCGCACTATCGCTCGCAAGCTGAGCGACGAAGATATCGCAGCCCTCTCCAGTTATATCCAGGGCCTGCACTGACGGGGCTGGGCGTTAACGCTCGATTAATCCCGCGATGCAAGCATAAAAAGGGTGGCTCAGGCCGCCCTTTTTTGTGGCCGCTGCCGTTACACTAACGAACTCATGTCCGCGTAGACCTGTCACAACAAAGGTCGCGTGAGGCGACTTTATTTGTCCAGGAGTAAAGCATGCGTAATCTGATCCTCAGCGCCGCTCTCGTCACTGCCAGCCTCTTCGGCATGACCGCTCAAGCTGCCGATGTGCCGCTTGAAGCCGGTAAAACCTATGTTGAACTGGCTAACCCGGTTCCGGTTGCGGTACCCGGCAAGATCGAGGTGGTGGAGCTGTTCTGGTACGGCTGCCCGCATTGCTACGCCTTCGAGCCGACTATCAACCCATGGGCTGAAAAGCTGCCCAAGGACGTTAACTTCCGTCGCATTCCTGCCATGTTCGGTGGCCCATGGGACGCCCACGGCCAACTGTTCCTGACCCTGGAAGCCATGGGTGTTGAGCACAAGGTCCACAACGCTGTCTTCGAAGCGATCCAGAAACAAGGCAAGCGCCTGACCAAGCCGGACGAAATGGCTGACTTCGTTGCTACTCAAGGTGTCGACAAGGACAAGTTCCTCGCGACCTTTAACTCCTTCGCTATCCAGGGCCAGATCAAACAGGCCAAGGAACTCGCGCAGAAGTACGGCGTGCAAGGCGTTCCAACTCTGATCGTCAACGGCAAATACCGTTTCGACCTGGGCAGCACCGGTGGTCCTGAAGCGACCCTGAACGTTGCTGACCAACTGATTGCCAAAGAACGCGCTGCCAAGTAAGGGGCTCGCCATGCGCCGCTGGGGTACCGAGCGTGTCGTTGGCCTGCATGAACCGCAGGTCAACGAGCATCACCTGGAGTCCACAGGCCTGCCGGCAGACAGCCGCTTGCGCCTGCTCAGCTTCAATATCCAGGTGGGCAACAGTACCGAGAAGTATCGGCACTACCTCACGCGTGGCTGGCAGCACCTGCTGCCCCACAAGGGGCGTACCGGTAACCTGCAGAAAATCGGCGACCTGCTCAGCGACTTCGACTTGGTCGCCCTGCAGGAAGCCGACGGCGGCAGCCTGCGCTCCGGCTATATCAACCAGGTGGAACACCTGGCTCAGCTGGGCGCCTTCCCGTACTGGTATCAGCAACTCAACCGCAACCTGGGGCGCCTGGCGCAGCACAGCAATGGCGTACTCAGCCGCCTCAAACCCACGGCTATTGAAGATCATCCCTTGCCAGGCCCCAAAGGGCGCGGGGCGATCCTTGTGCGTTTTGGCGAAGGCCCGGAAGCCTTGGTGGTGGTGATGATGCACCTGGCCCTCGGGGGGCGTACGCGCAACCTGCAACTGGCCTACGTGCGTGAATTGATTGGTAACTACAAGCACCAGGTGCTCATGGGTGACATGAACACCCATGCCAACGACCTGCTGCAGAATTCTCCGCTGCGCGACCTGGGGTTACTGGCCCCGCAAGTCGAAGCCACGTTTCCCAGCTGGCGCCCGCAGCGCTGTCTTGACCATATCCTGCTCAGCCCAAGCCTCACACTGGAAAGTGTGCAGGTGCTAGCGCAGCCCATTTCCGATCACCTGCCGGTCGCGGTAGAGATTCGTCTGCCGGGTTCGCTCACGGCTGATGCATTACCCGCGTTGAGCCCAGGCCCTCGCGGACCCCTTGCATGAGCGACGACGCCCAGCGCTGGAAAGAGAAATACCTCCAGAGCATCGAGCAACAAGACAAACTCGAACGCCGCTGGGCTGCCCGCCTCGATTTGCTGCGCCGCGGGCTGGTGCGCAGCACGCTGGCCGCTGAAGGCACCGACCGCGCCGTCGATCAATGCATGAAGGAAATGCGCGATGTCGTGCGCACGGACGACATGGACGCTGCCCTCGCCGCTTTACTGCCGCGCCTGGAAAAGGCCGTGCTGGATTCGGAGCAGCGCCGCGAAACCCGTGTCGACCAGATCAGCACCGCGCTCACCGCCTTGGTCACCCAGTTGCAAAAGCTGCCGTTGCCCCGCGAGGTGGCTCGCCCGCTGAAAACCTTCGCCAAGCAACTCGATGGTCGCGTGGCACAAGCGCGGGAGATACCCCTGCTACTCAGTGAGCTGAGCAGCCTGCAGGGGCAGGCGCTGAATAATCTGGAGCCTGAAGGCGATACCGCACGCCCAGGCCCGGGCCTGTTGCAACGCCTGTTCGGTAGTAAGGAGGCCGCCAGTGAAGCATTGCCGGTTGACGCTGAGCCACTGCCGGCAATGCAATTGGCAGCGCCAAAGCCTGCAGCGCCCAAACCCGCACCCGAACCGGAAGAACCTGCGCAATCGGAAGAGCTGACCCAAGCCTTGCGTGCCTTTGCACCGCTGTCACCCACACCCGTGGCCTTGAAGGCTGCGCCTGTTGCCGCGGCCGAAGGGCAAGAGGTCGCCAGAGAAACGCCGGTATTCGACGCTCCAGAGCTGCCGTCGATTGCGCCTGCGCAATTACCGGAGCCCGACGTGCAGGCGCCACCGGTTGCGGAGCCTGCTCACGAAAGCGCACTCGCTGCCTTTATCGAACCGCCGCCGGCTCCAGTCGAAACGCCGGATGAGACCACCATCGGCAGCCTGTCGCTGCCCCCCGTGCTGGAAAGCCCCGAGCCTGACGAGCTGCAACCGGACGGCACCTACGCCCTGCCCGATTCGCCTGAACCGTCCTACAGCTCGGTGGCCAAGCACATTGAAGGCACTTTGCTCGGCCTGCTGGAAGACCTTTCCCTGCCCGAACGTCACCAGCCCCAGGCCGAGGCGATGCGTGAGCGTCTCGCCCATGGTTTGAATTGGTACGAACTGCTGCCGATCCTGGATGACCTGGCCGTGCTGATGCTGGCGGTCACCGACAGTGGCCAGCATGAGTTCGAGGCTTATCTCAAGCAGCTCAACGAGCGTCTCGAGGCATTCCAGGGGCATTTGCAGGTCGCCAGCGACGGCCACGCCGACAGCAGCCTGGCCGCGCGGGAGTTGGACACACAGATTCGCGAGCAGGTGGACGGCCTGCAAAGCAGCGTGCAGGACGCCGCCGACCTGGACAGCCTCAAGCAGGTGCTCGAAAGCCACCTTGAAGGCTTGCTCGGCACCATGGATGAACACCAGCAACAGCGTGACCTGCGGGAACAGGAAGTGGCCGCACGCCTCAAAGGCCTGGCTGAACGCGTGGCCCATATGGAGCAGGAGGCCCAGGGATACCGCGAGCACCTGGAGGTGCAGCGCCAGAAGGCCTTGATCGATCCGCTCACCGGGCTGCCCAACCGTGCGGCGTGGAGCGAACGCCTCGATTACGAGGTCAACGCCTGGCATCAGCGCGGTAATAGCCTGTCGCTGGCCATGCTCGACCTGGACCACTTCAAGCGCATCAACGACGGCTACGGTCACCTGGCAGGGGACAAGGTCTTGAAGATCATCGCCAACGTGCTGAGCAAACGCCTGCGGCCGACTGACTTCATCGCGCGGTTTGGTGGTGAAGAGTTTGTGCTGCTCATGCCCGACTCAGCTTTGGCGGATGCCCTGGCCGTAGGTGAAGTATTGCGTGAGGCCATTGCAGCGTGCCCGTTCCACTTCAAGGGCGAGCCGGTAACGATCACGGTGTCCATGGGCGTGGCGCAGTTTCAGGCCGGCGAGCGCAGTGACCTAGCGCTCAAGCGTGCCGACGAGGCGCTCTACAGGGCAAAGGCTGCGGGACGTAATCAGGTGCAGGCGGCATAAAAGATGTTCCATTTTGTGATTTGACCGCCTAGCCATGAACCTTACGTTACACTGTTGCATTATCGTCTTTCAGTGTAATGCCTCTCGCCATGAAATCCTTGTATATCGCTTTAGCGTTTCTTCTGCTTGCCGGCTGCGCCAGCGGCCCGCGCCTGAACACCAGCCATCCTTCGGTCAACCACGACAACCGCGTGCAGTTCGTTGTGGTGCATTACACCTCGACCAACCTTGAACGTTCCCTGGCGCTGTTGACCCATGGCCAGGTCAGCAGCCATTACCTGATCGGCGACGACGCCTCCGGCACCATCTACAAGCTGGTGGATGAAAGCCAGCGCGCCTGGCACGCCGGGCAAAGCGAGTGGATGGGGCGCACCTGGCTCAATTCCAGCTCCATCGGCATCGAGATCGTCAACCCAGGGTTCAGTGATACGCCGACGGGGCGTGTGTGGTACCCGTATTCCGAAGCGCAGGTGCAGTCGCTGATCGTGCTGCTCAAGGACATCAGCAAGCGCAATGGCATCGACCCCAAGAACATCATCGGGCACAGCGACATTGCCCCACTGCGCAAGCTGGACCCAGGCCCGTTGTTCCCTTGGAAACGCTTGGCGGCAGAAGGTCTGGCCGTGTGGCCGGATGCCCAGGCAGTGGCCCGGTTCCAGGTGCAGTACGCCGCGCAGTTGCCGAGCATTACCTGGTTCCAGGAAGAGCTGGCGCGCCTGGGCTACCAGACGCCGCAGACCGGTGAGCTGGATGTGGCCACAAGGCACGTCATCGCTGCGTTCCAGATGCGCTTTCGCCCGTCATTGTTTGACGGCACCCCAGACGCTGAAAGCGCCGCGATCCTGAAGGCCTTGAATCACCGCTGATGGTGTACAGGTAGGAGCGAGCTCGCTCCTACAGGGGCAATGCCATATAGAACTGCGTACCCTGCCCCGGTCGTGAGTACACACCCATGCGGCCGCCGTGCAATTGCACGATTTCCTTGCACAGTGCCAAGCCCAGGCCCGCACCGCCCTTCTTGCGGCCCACCTGTACAAAGGGTTCGAAGATCCGCCCTTGCTGGCCGTAGGCAATGCCTTCGCCGTTGTCCTCGACGCTGATAATCACCCGCTCGCCATGCCGTCGTGCCTGCAGGCGAATCTGCCCGCCTTCGGCGGTGTGGCGCAGGGCATTGCCCAACAGGTTGTCGAGCACCCGCTCCAGTTGCACTTGGTCGGCATACAGCCGTGGCAACTCAGGTTGAGCTTCTACCAGCAACTCAATGTGCTGGGCGTTCGCAGGCTCAGCAAACCGAGCCCGTGCGTGCTCCAGCAAGTCGGTGACATCGCACGTGCCCAGGGTGAGTTTCTGCAGGCCGTTCTGGTAGCGCGAGAAGTTGAGCAGGTCGTTGATCAACTGCATCAGGCGCTGCATTTCTTCATTCACCGTATCCAGCAGGTCCGCCTCGCGGGAGTCCGGTGGGAACTTGGCCCGCTCACGGAACAAGCCGAAGGCCATGTGCATGCCGGTAACCGGCGTGCGCAGCTCATGGGAGGCGCGCAATACGAACTCGCTGCGCACCCGTTCGAAGGCGCGCTGTTCAGTCACATCATGCAGCACCATTACGGCCCCGAGAATGTGCCCCTGTGTATGGCTGACCGGGGTCAGGCTGTAGGTCAGCAGGCGCAACTCACCCTCGACTTCCACCTCCAGATCGTCCGGGGCCCGCTCCAGGTTGCCGCCGCGCAGCACCAGTTGCAGCTGTTCATCCATTTCCGCACGACCCATGGCTTCGCCAAGGCCTTGACCCAGCCGCTCCTCATCCCAGCCCAATTGGCGCTGCGCTACAGGGTTGAGGTGCTCCAGGCAGCCTTGGCGATCAATCATCAACAGGCCGTCATCGATACTGTCGAGCACCGCTTGCAGGCGCTGTTGGCCGGCCAGCAGCTCATCGATGTTAGTGGCCTGATGTTGGCGCAACGCTTCGGCCATGATGCCGAAACGGCGGGTCAACAGGTTCATTTCCGCTGCGGAGGAGATCGGCAGCGTGACTTCAAAGTCGCCCTGCCCGATCTTGTCGGCGGCCTTGGCCAAGGCTTCGATAGGACCACCGAAACGCCGGGCGATGCCATGGGCCGTGACGAAACCGATGATCAGCACCGCGAGCCCTACCAGCCCGAGCAGGCCCGCTATCAACAGGGCGCGCTCACGGGATTTATGCTCACTGGTACTGATATTTTCCAGGGCCCGCTTGTGGTCGGCGATCAAGCCGTTGCGCAGTATGTTGAAGGTCTCGGTGAGCTTTTCCTTGCTGCCCGCAGGCGGTGATGTCTGCTGGGATTGGTCAAACGCCTTGAGCAGATTCTGGTAATCCGAGCGTGCCTGGCTGAAGCCATGGTTTTTGCCGTCGACCTGCTCATGGGCGATGCCCTGGTCCAACAGATCGAAATAATGCTGCGTGGAGGCTTGCAGGGCGTCTGGGTCGGGACGCTTCTCCAGCATCATGATCAACTGGTCGCCCAGGCTCTGACGCAATTTGAGCCCCAGGTCCAGGGTGATGAAATTACTGCGGATCAGCGATTCCTGGGTCTTGGCCATTTGCATGACGCTGACCAAGCCCAGGACCAACCCCAGCAAAGCCACGGTAATCAAGGCTGAGATGCTCAGGAATAACCGGGTGCGCAGTTTCATCGCGAGCTTCATAAGGTCCTGTTCAAAGGTTGTACTGCTTGCGTTTGCGGTACAGCGTCGACGCATCGATGCCGAGTGTGCGGGCCGCTTGGTCCAGTGTGTCGCTGGTCGCAAGTACGGCGCCGATATGGGCTTTCTCCAGCTCGTCAAGGCTCAAAGCCGACCCGATACGCGGTGCATTGTTGGTCGGTTGCTCAGCCATCCCCAGGTGGCTGATCTCAACCTTCTCCTGGGGGCAGATGATGCTGGCGCGTTCCACTACGTTGCGCAGTTCACGAATATTGCCGGGCCAGCGGTAGTTCAGTAGCGCTTCGCGGGCATTATCGCTGAAGCCGCGCGCCGGGCGTGCGTATTCCTTGACGAAGCGGGCAAGGAAGCGGTCAGCCAGGGTCAGGATGTCTTCACTGCGTTCGCGCAGCGGGGGCAGGTGCAAGGTGATGACATTCAGGCGGTAGAGCAAGTCTTCACGGAAACGGCCATCGCGCACCATGTCTTCCAGGTTCAGGTTGGTGGCTGCGAGGATGCGCACGTCAGCGCGGCGGGTGACTGGGTCGCCCACGCGCTCATACTCTTTGTCTTGGATAAACCTCAGCAACTTGGGTTGCAACGTGAGGGGGAAATCGCCGATCTCGTCGAGAAACAGCGTACCGCCGTCCGCCTGATTCACTCGGCCCAGGGTGCTTTCACTGGCGCCGGTGAATGCGCCGCGGCTATGGCCGAACAGTTCGCTTTCCATCAGTTCGGCGGTCAGTGACGGGCAGTTGATGGTCACGCAGGACTTCTTCGAGCGCTTGCTCCAGCCGTGTATCGCCCGGGCCAACTCACCTTTACCGGTGCCGGACTCGCCGAGAATCAAGATATTGGCGTCCGTCCCGGCCACCTGCCGCGCGGTTTCCAGCACCACCATCATTGCCGGGCTATGGGAGTCCAGGCCGTCTTTGGGCTGGCGCACCTCGCCTTCCAGCGCTTCCAGCCGCGCAGAGAGCTGACGCACCTCCAGCTGTTTGGCCGTGGCCAGGCGCAGTTGGTCAGGGCTGCAAGGCTTGACCAGGTAGTCGGCGGCGCCAGCCTGGATGGCGTCCACGGCGGTATCCACGGCCGAATGGGCGGTCACAATCACCACGCGCATCCACGGAGCCTGCACGCGCATCTGGGCCAGCACGTCCAGGCCATTGTCCTCGCCCAGGCGCAGGTCGAGGAAGCACAGGTCGAACACCTGACGCTGCATCAGGGCATCGGCCTGGGCGGCGCTGTTCGCGGTGGCGACGGTGTAGCCCTCATCTTCCAGGCAATAGCGGAAGGTGCGCAGGATCGCGGATTCGTCATCCACTAAAAGAATGCGGCCTTGAAGTTCCTTGGCTGAATCCATCTGTCCCGCACTCCTTAACTATAAATGTGATGGTGTTTAGTCCCGGAATAATCGGGCAAGTTGCATGGTTTATTCTGATTCATAAAAGGCTTCTTCGTGCAGCTATCTGCGCGCCTTCCTACAGACGACGTCTGAGGGCATTTTCCCTTCCTTTCACCCTTCGATCCTTCGATGTGTGCGCTGGGTGTCTGGTTCCGACCCCCGACCATCGTGCATTTCGCACGGCCTGCAAGGAGGCATCGTGCAGGATGCTAGGCGACGAATCTATCGAGCAAGTGTAAATGCTTGATTTTATTGTGTTTTATTTTGCAATAAAGCTGGCATGCACTCTGCAATATCTCCCCCAAGAGCGTCATGAACGAATAATCAGAATGCGGGAGTAATGCAGCATGACTCGCCAAAGCCTCAGCCAATTGCGTGTATCGCCGCTGCGCTTGCAGCAGGGCCTGTTCGCCAGCCTGGCCTTGATGGTCACGTTGATTGCCGGCCAGCAGTTGCAGCATTGGCAGGAGCGTGCGCAGCCAGCCCCGCAATTTGAACGTCCTGTCATGACCCAGACCCATTTTCGTTCCATTGGCAGCGCCAGCGCCGATGTGACTGCCCCGCAATTGAGCCTGGTAGACCAGGGTTCCACTCTGGACGAACTGCCGGCCCATGACCGTTGGGTGTTCTAGGCAAAAAATGTCGCTCGTGTTGAGCGGCTGCACGGTATCACCGCTGTTACCCCTATAGAAGCATAAGGAGAATCACCATGTTGAGTTGGGCAATCACATTTCTGATCATCGCCATTGTGGCCGCAGTTCTGGGCTTCGGTGGTATCGCTGGCACCGCCACCGGCATCGCCAAGATCCTGTTTGTGGTCTTCCTGGTGATGTTTATCGCTTCGTTCTTCTTTGGTCGCAAAGGCCGAGGTTGAATATGGTCAGCCTGCCTTTTAAAGCCCTTGCTGCCGCCCTGCTGTTGGGCGGCAGCGGCCTGGCCATGGCCGCCAACGACGGCCAATCCCGGGCTAACGAATTGCTCAGCGCGGATCCGCAGTACCGTGAAACCTGGCAAGACGTGGTGAAGAAAGAGGAACGCCTGCCTGAATGGGTGATGAACCTGTCGGGCACGGCCGAGCAAATGAATGCCGTTGAGGAAGATGGCGACAAGTACTTGGTCGGGCCGCTTTGCGAAACCGCAGACAGCTGCCTGAACAAGCGCCTGATCGTTGCCTTCAGCCTCGACAAGGAAGATGCCTACGCCATGTTGGTGGAAGTCCCGGCGGGTTTGCCAGCGGACAAGTCCCCGACACGGCACGCCGATTACCGTTTCCTCGGTAAGCCGGACGAGGGTATGCAAAAGCTGCTGATGGAACAGCTCAAGAAAGATCCGAATTGGTACTAGGTTCCGTCTGACGGAGCCGGCGTCCATAGAAGGAAGCCCTTGTGCTTCTTTCTGTTTGCATCGCTCCTTGAGTGATGCATGACCAGGGGGCCGGGTTGCTCTGATCGATCAGGATCGGCGTGACCTACGGGTACAGGGAGTACCTGCGCAAGGGCCGGGTCAGGCGAAAAGCTGCGACGCAAGTTCACAAGACCTCAAGCTTGCTGAACTTGCGGCGGGCTTACGACTCTCATTCCCGCGTTTCATGCCGCCTATAGCCGCAGTTTTGTTTTTTGCGTCTGGCCAACCATTACCGGATATGTCGGTGTGACCATCTATCGAGAATTTTTCAATCGCGCTATAGGATCTTTCCGGCCCTAGGTGATGGATTTCTCAGACATTTCTGCCAGCCAATCGAAGTCGTCCAGTATCTCTGCGCGAGCCTGATTTGGCTGCTTAACGGCATATTCACCCGCTCGAATGGCGGATACGAACTGACCGTTTGGACAAATATTTTCAAAAAAAGCCATGCCGATTCGGCATAGGGTAGGCGTTTACGGCATTAGACGTCGCTCCCTTGCATGGGAATAGTTGCGCCTTTTTTCGCCTGCCAGTAAGCCATTTCGGCCACGCTGCGGTGACCTTCCATGGAGGCAGATGCACACACTTTTTCGCTTTCGAGCGTTGCAGCTGGCGCATTTGCCGTAAGTCCACTTGAAGCAAGGGTAATGACATGAAGAAGGCAAAGCTAAGCCTCGCCTGGCAGATCCTCATCGGTTTGGTACTGGGCATTGCAATCGGTGCCGTGCTCAACCATTTCAGTGCTGAAAAGGCCTGGTGGATCAGCAATGTGTTGCAGCCGGCGGGCGATATCTTTATCCGCCTGATCAAGATGATCGTGATCCCGATTGTGATTTCTTCGCTGATCGTCGGCATTGCCGGTGTAGGCGACGCGAAAAAGCTCGGTCGTATCGGCGTCAAAACCATCCTCTACTTCGAAATCGTCACCACCATCGCCATCGTGGTGGGCCTGTTGCTCGCCAACCTGTTCCACCCAGGCGCTGGCATCGACATGAGTACCCTGGGTACCGTCGATATCTCCAAGTACCAGGCGACTGCCGCCGAAGTGCAGCATGAACATGCGTTCATCGAGACCATCCTCAACTTGATCCCCTCGAATATCTTCGCCGCTGTTGCCCGTGGCGAGATGCTGCCGATCATCTTCTTCTCGGTGTTGTTCGGCCTGGGCCTGTCGAGTCTCAAGCCTGAACTGCGCGAACCGCTGGTGACCATGTTCCAGGGCGTGTCCGAGAGCATGTTCAAAGTCACCCACATGATCATGAAGTACGCGCCTATCGGTGTATTCGCGCTGATCGCGGTGACGGTCGCCAACTTCGGCTTCGCCTCGCTGCTGCCGCTGGCCAAGCTGGTGATCCTGGTTTACGTCGCGATCCTGTTCTTCGCCTTCGCGGTCCTGGGTTTGATCGCACGCCTGTTTGGCTTCTCGATCCTCAAGCTGATCCGCATCTTCAAAGATGAGTTGGTATTGGCTTACTCCACCGCCAGCTCCGAAACCGTGCTGCCGCGTGTGATCGAGAAGATGGAAGCCTACGGCGCGCCGAAAGCGATCTGCAGCTTCGTGGTGCCGACCGGCTATTCGTTCAACCTCGACGGTTCGACCCTGTACCAGAGCATCGCGGCCATCTTCATTGCCCAGCTGTATGGCATCGACCTGTCGATCGGCCAGCAACTGATGCTGGTACTGACCCTGATGGTGACCTCCAAAGGTATCGCCGGCGTGCCGGGCGTGTCCTTCGTGGTGTTGTTGGCGACGCTGGGCAGCGTGGGCATCCCACTGGAAGGCTTGGCGTTTATCGCCGGTGTCGACCGTGTGATGGATATGGCGCGTACCGCCCTGAACGTGATCGGCAATGCCTTGGCCGTACTGGTTATCTCCCGTTGGGAAGGCATGTACGACGACGCCAAGGGCGAGCGCTACTGGAATTCCCTGCCGCACTGGCGCAGCAAGGAAGCCCTGCCTACGGCACAAGCCACCCGTAGCTGATTGCAGATTGATCGAAAACAAACCCCGGAGAATTCCGGGGTTTGTCGTTTCTGCCAGCCCCGTTATCATTCGCCCCATCTTTCGGGGGATTTATCTGATGCTCAATGGCCTGTGGCTTGGCTTCTTTGTCGTGGCAATGGTGTCAGCGGTGGCGCAATGGCTGGTGGGCGGTAACGCCGGGATCTTCGCGGCGATGGTCGAAAGCATTTTCGCCATGGCCAAATTGTCGGTGGAGGTCATGGTGCTGCTGTTCGGTACCCTGACGTTATGGCTGGGCTTTCTGCGGATTGCGGAAAAAGCCGGGATCGTCGATTGGCTGGCCAAGGCCCTCGGCCCGCTGTTTCGCCGCCTGATGCCGGAAGTGCCCGCCGGGCACCCCGCGATCGGTTTGATCACCCTCAACTTTGCCGCCAACGGCCTGGGCCTGGACAACGCCGCCACGCCCATCGGCCTGAAAGCCATGAAGGCGCTGCAAGAGCTCAACCCCATCCCCAATACGGCGACCAACGCTCAGATCCTGTTCCTGGTGCTCAACGCGTCCTCGCTGACGCTGTTGCCGGTGACCATCTTCATGTACCGCGCCCAGCAAGGCGCTGCGGACCCGACGCTGGTGTTCCTGCCGATCCTGCTGGCCACCAGCGCCTCGACGCTGGTGGGCCTGCTGTCGGTGGCGGTGATGCAGCGCCTGCGTTTGTGGGACCCGGTGGTGCTGGCCTATCTGATCCCCGGCGCGCTGGTACTGGGCGGCTTCATGGCGCTGCTGGCGACCCTGTCTGCCACAGCGCTGGCCGGTTTGTCGTCGATCCTGGGCAACCTCACGCTGTTTGGCTTGATCATGCTGTTTCTGGTGATCGGCGCGTTGCGCAAGGTCAAGGTGTACGAGGCATTCGTCGAAGGCGCCAAGGAAGGCTTCGACGTAGCCAAGAACCTACTGCCCTATCTGGTGGCGATGCTGTGTGCGGTTGGCGTGTTGCGTGCCTCGGGCGCCTTGGAGTTCGGCCTGGAAGGGATTCGCCATGTGGTTGCCTGGACTGGCCTGGATACGCGCTTTGTCGACGCTCTGCCGACCGCAATGGTCAAGCCGTTCTCCGGCAGTGCGGCACGGGCGATGCTGATCGAGACCATGCAGACCCAGGGTGTGGACAGCTTTGCGGCGTTGGTGGCGGCGACGATACAGGGCAGTACTGAAACCACGTTTTATGTGCTGGCCGTGTACTTCGGCTCGGTAGGCATCCAGCGGGCGCGGCATGCGGTGGGATGTGCGTTGTTCGCGGAGTTTGCTGGTGTGGTCGCGGCTATTTCGGTGTGCTACTGGTTTTTTGGTTAAGGCCACAATCGTTATCGCAGGCAAGCCAGCTCCCACAGTTTGATGTGTGAACGCAGTAAAATGTGGGAGCTGGCTTGCCTGCGATGAGGCCTTCAAGGTTTCAGAGCGGTATTGCCCTGGCTGACTACCCAATCCACCACCTGCTTATTCAGCTGATCCCCAGCCTGGCCAAAAGCAGCCACCACCGCTGGCACCTTGGCGTCACTCATCGGCTGCCTCACTTCAAACCGGCGGCTGGCGATAATCCTTTGATCACGCCCACGCACCAATCGCGCGTCGAGACGAATCACCACCTCCACCGATTTGCCTCGATACTCACTCTGAAACGCCTGCAACTGCCCGCCCAGTTCATAGTCGGCTTGCAGGTTGGTCTCGTCGGTACTCAACAGCGTCACGCGCCCGTCGCGCTGGAAGCCATCCAGCAGGCGATTACGCAGCAGCACCGGCGCCGGGTCGCTCCAGCGTGAATTCGCGTAGTTGCTGATCAAGTTGCCATCTGGCACTACGGCGATGCGCGGGCTATCGAGAAACTCGCTGGTCTGCGGCTTGGTCACGCGCAGCGACCAACTCACCGGCGTGCCTTGGCTGGCCGGTTGGGCGGACGCCAGGCGGTACACGTCCGATGGGTCCGGCTTGGGCAAGATCGAGCACGCGCTGACCAGTGCCAGGGCCATTGGGACGATCATGTGGTAAGCACGCTTCATGGCGTGAACTCCTTGTTCTTGTCACTGCCCAGCAGGTAACCGCTGGGGTTGGCTTCCAGGCGGCGAGAGATGGCGCGCAGCGAGCCGAGGGTTTCACGCAGCTCGCGCACGGCTGGCGCCAGCTCGTTAAGGCCCTGCATGCCGCTGTTCACCGAGTCCTGGTTATTGGTCAGCAAGGTATTGATGGTGGCGGTGCTTTGCTCCAGGGATTTCATCGCCTGCTCGGCGCTGCCGAAGGCTTGCTTGCCTTGTTCACTGAGCAAACCATTGGCGCTGCGCATCAGCACGGTGGTTTGCTCCAGCGCCGCGCCCGCCTGTTTGCTCACCTGCATCAATTGCTGCATCACCACCTTGATGTCGCCGCGTTGCTCGGCAATGGCGCCGGTGGTTTGTTGCAGGTTATCCAAGGTGTTGCTCAGGCGTTCGACGTTTTCCCGTGAGAACAGGTGGTTGGCGTTGTGCAGCAGCAGGTTGACGCTGGTCATCAGGTCGTTGCTGTTATTGAGCAGGCGTGCGATAGGCGATGGCGACGCGATGATTTCCGGCAGGTTGCCGTCCTTGCCCTTGAGCTCCGGGCTCTGCGGGGTGCCCCCACTGAGCTGGATGATCGAGGTGCCGGTGATACCGGTCAGGGCCAGTTTGGCCTGGGTGTCTTCCTTGATTGGCGTTTGCCCGGCCAGGCGGATGCGCGCCAGGACGCGGCGTGGGTCTTTGGGGTCCAGACGCAGGCTGATCACGTCGCCCACCTTGATGCCGCTGTACTGAACCGCACTGCCTTGGGACAGGCCGCTGACCGCTTCGTTGAAGATCACTTCGTAATCCTGGAAGGCGGTATCGACGCTGGACTTGGCCAGCCAAAGGCCAAACAGCATCGCGCCGACCACCACAATTACGCTGAACAGTCCGATCATCACATGATGGGCTCGGGTTTCCATGTCATACCTCGTTGAGCGATTGAGCGGCATCCAATGCCGCGCGGCCCCGGGGGCCGTGGAAATATTCGTGAATCCAGGCGTCGTCCGTTTCCGAAACGACATCGATGGCGTCGGCCACCAGCACTTTCTTCTGCGCCAGCACCGCCACACGGTCGGTGATGGTGTACAGCGTGTCGAGGTCGTGGGTGACCAGGAACACACTCAAGCCCAACGCATCGCGCAGGGTGAGGATCAGTTGGTCGAATTGCGCCGCGCCAATGGGGTCGAGACCGGCGGTGGGTTCGTCCAGGAACAGGATGTCCGGGTCCAAGGCCAGTGCGCGGGCCAGGGCGGCACGTTTGATCATGCCGCCGGATAACGAGGCCGGGTATTTGTCGGCCGCCGACAGCGGCAACCCCGCCAGGGCCAGCTTGACCGCCGCCAAGTGCTCGGCATCGGCGCGGCTGAGGCCGGCGTGCTCGATCAATGGCAGAGCCACGTTCTCGGTCACCGTCAGCGAGGAAAACAGCGCGCCCTTCTGGAACAGTACGCCAAAGCGGCGTTCTACCAGTGAGCGTTCATGTTCAGGCAGGCTCGGCAGGTTTTTGCCGAACACCCGTACCTCGCCTTCGCTGGGGCGCCGCAGGCCAACGATGCTGCGCAACAACACGGATTTACCGCTGCCAGAGCCCCCCACCACCGCCAGGATCTCGCCTTTGTACAAATCCAGGTCGAGGTTCTCATGCACGCTTTGGCTGCCAAAGCGATTGCACAAGCCACGCACTTCAATCACCGCCTCAGTGGGCGCACGGTGTAGACGACTCACCAGCCCATCTCCATGAAAAACATCGCCGCGACCGCATCCAGCACGATCACTACAAAGATCGATTGCACCACGCTCGATGTGGTGTGCGCGCCGACTGACTCGGCACTGCCGCTGACTTTGAAACCTTCCAGGCAGCCAATGGCCGCGATCAAAAAGGCAAAGATCGGCGCCTTCACCATGCCCACCAGAAAGTGCTGCACGCCAATGTCCGATTGCAGCAGCGAAAGAAACATCGCCGGCGAAATATCCAGGGCCACCGCACACACCACACCACCGCCGACGATCCCCGAGAGCATCGCCAGGAAGGTCAGCATCGGCAACGCCACCAGTAGCGCCAGCACGCGCGGCAATACCAACAGCTCCATGGGGTCCAGGCCCAGGGTACGGATGGCGTCGATTTCTTCGTTGGCTTTCATGGAGCCGATTTGCGCGGTGAATGCACTGGCGGTACGGCCGGCGATGAGGATTGCGGTGAGCAACACGCCGAATTCACGCAGGAAGGAGAACGCCACCAGGTCCACGGTAAAGATCGTCGCGCCGAAGCTCTTGAGCACGGTGGCGCCAAGGAAGGCCACGACGGCGCCGACCAGAAAGGTCAGCAGTGCGACGATAGGCGCCGCATCCAGCCCCGTCTGTTCGATGTGGGCGACCATGGGCGTCAGGCGCCAGCGCTTGGGCCGCCAAATACCGCGGGCGAAGGTTTCGAGGATCAGGCCGATAAAGCCCAACAGCTTCATTGCGTCTTGCCAGACCGTGTCTACTGCGCGGCCGATGCGAGCCAACACTTGAATGCCGGCGGCCTCTTCCGGCTCTTTGATCGGTACGCAAAAGTCATTCAGGGAGCGGTAGACGGTCTTGAGCAGTGCACGGTCGGCGGCTGCCAGGGTGCAATCAGTCTGTTCGGCAGAATGTTCGATGCGTGCAGGACCCAGCAGCTCCACCAGCAGCGAGGCGCCGGCGGTATCCAGCGCACCGAGGCCGTTGAGGTCAATGCGGGCGCCGGCGTCGTATTGGCCGTCGAGTGTGGCCGACAGCTTCTTCAGGTGGGCGTAGTGGGCCAGCGTCCAGTCGCCGGTAATCCGTAGCGAAGGCGGGGTGCTGGACGTATCAAGATGGGCCGCGCCGGCCGTCGTGCGAGTGGTCATAAGCTCCGAGCTTGTTTGGCTATCCACAATTGCTACGTAATAGCACGATCCGGCTTACTTTGGGTTGTCCGCTTGTGCTGTGTCTATCACCTTGAAACGCAGAACGCCGATGACCTGGCCGTCTTCGGTGAGCACCTGCACCTGCCAGCGCCCCACGGCATCACCCGGGAAATTCTGCTTGTGGGTCCAGGCGCGATAGCCCTCCTTGCGCCCACCATGGATGTCCAGGGCAATGCGGTCGACTTCCTGGCCGTTGAATTTCCACACATGGTAGATCCGCTCATCCAGCCCGCGTGGCGCGTTGATCGCGGTGTACGCATACAGCCCACCACTGCGCAATTGGGCGGCGGTGACTTGCTTGAGGTCGTCGCCCGGCGTGCGGTCTTGCAGTTGGGTGCTGATGGCGACTTCGGTCATCCACAGGGTGGCGGGCGGTACCCAGCTGCGCAGGAACCAGCCGGCGCAGCCGATGGCGGCCGTTACCCCCAGCAGCATCGCCCAGCCCTTGAGGCTACGCAGCGGCAGGCTGACGGCCAGGCTCGGGATCGACAGGACCATGGCCACGCCCAACGCCAGTTTGTAACTCTGGGCGGTGGTCAGGTGCATGATGATCGGCAGCGCGGTCAGCAACGCGGCGAATAGGGTCAGGGTGTGCAGGGCCAGGAACAGCGAGCGTTTGGGCGCCAGCCATTTGTAATACAGCGGGTCGATGATCGACACCAGCGCCGCTGCGCCGAGCAGGCCAGTGAACAACGATTGGCCGCTGTTCCAGGCGGTGGTGACGAAAAAGAACGGCAGGACGAAAAACAGACTTTCCTGGTGGATCATCTGGGTGGCGTAGCGCAGCAGCGGTTCAGGGATCTCGCGATTGAAGACCTTGGTGAACAGTTGCGTAAAACTGTTCTCCAGCATCAGCCACAACCAGCTCACCAGCATGATCACCGCAATCCAGCTGGCCATGCCCTGCTGGCGGTCTACCAGGATGAAGCTGCCCACCCCCGAGATGAAACCGCCGAGTGCGATCACCCCTGGGTAGCGCTTGATCAGTTCTATAACGCGCTGGATGAGGGGCGGCAAGTTCGGCATGGACGGTTCACTGGTTGTGGGAAAAATCTCAGACAGAATAACGCCTTGGCCCGATATTCTGCGCCTCATTACTCAACAGGTTTGCGATAAAGCCTCAGGCCGATCAAACCAAGGATGATCAGGCCCAGTACGCCCGCACCGATCCAGGTCAAGGCGTCATAACTCAACAGCGGTTTTTCGATGCGCCAGTAGCCCGGCTGCTGGAACGCTTCGCGCATGGCCTGGTTGGTTTGTGCCAGGCTCACGGCCTTGATGCGTTTGACCGGGTCGCTGAAACGTCCATTGGAGTAGTCGCCGGCCGCACTCCAGTAATAGTCGGCCAGTGCGCTGTTGCCTTGCACTGCCCAGGCTTGGCGGGCAATGGCGGCTTGTTGCAGGCGTGTGAATACCGTTGGGTCGAGGCCATCCTTGAGCAACTGGGCCTTGAGGTCTTGCAAGACCTGCTCGGCTTCAGGGAGGTTTTCTCGCTCAAGGTCGGCATTCAGGCTGAGGAACCCAACGCCGCCGAGCACTTCGCGTTCCACCCACGGGCCGTAGGACAAACCGTGCTTGAGGCGCAGTTGCCGGTAAAGCGCCCAGTCGAGGTAGTCCTTGAGCAGGTTGTAGGTTTCATCATGCTGGTCGTCCAGCACCGGCTCTGGGAACAGCCAGTGCAGCTTGGCGCCATCGCCCACCCAGCCGCGGATCAGGTCGCGGTGGCCGGCGGCGGTATGCTGGATTTCCGGGAGGGGGCGATGTTCGCTCGGCTCCACTGGGTCGAGTTGACCATAGGTGCGTTCCAGGTAGGCGGGCAGCAGTTTGTCGAGATCGCCGACGACGATCAGGGTCATGTTGTTCGGCGCGTACCATTCTTTGCGCAGCTTCTCCAACTGGTCGCGGGTGAGGTGGCTGACCTCGGCGCGTTCGGCGCACTTGAGGCCCAACTCCACGGCCAGTTGGTTGCTGGCGCTGTGACCGAGGTCCTGGCGATCCAGCAGGCGTTGCAAGTGTGAATAATGGCCACCGTCTTCGCGCTCCACCACTTGCTTGGCGGCATTGATATGGGCGTCGGTCAGTTGCGTGCGCGTGAGGATTGCCAGCAGCAGGTCCAGCACCTTGCGTTGGTTCTGCGCGGGCGCCTCGATCACGAAGGTGGTGTCGGCGTTGCTGGTGTAGGCGTTCCACTCGCCGCCCAGGGCTTGCATGCGGTCTTCGAGGTCGCCTTCGCCGCCGCCGTCGATACCGCTGAACAGCAAGTGCTCGAACAAGTGCGGCAGCTCTTTTTCTTCGCAACCGAAGTCGTCCAGGCCCACACCAACCACCAGGCGAATAGCGACATGCCCACGCTCGGTGCCCGGTTTGAGCAGCAGTTGCAGGCCGTTGGGCAAGGTGTAGCCCTCGACTTGCAGGCGGTCAAAGGCAAAGGCGTGTACCGAGCCCAAGAGCAGGCAGGCGAGTAACAGGCGACGCATAACAAGCTTCCTGGCGAATGAGGTCCACTGTTAACTGACTTCGCTCGCGGGCGTACGTTCAGGGCGAATGGGTAATGTCGGCAATACTTTCAGCCGAGAGCGCGCCAGTGTCGGACGTTTCCAACACTACATAAGCACTGCTGCAAAACAACGAGTTCAAGCGTTTCATGTCGGCAATCAGTTCCAAGTGCAGGGAACTGGTTTCCAGGCTCTGCACGATCTTGCGCTGCAGGCGGCTGACATGGGCGTGGGCCAGGCGGCGTTCCTGAGCGCGGAAGCGGCGCTTTTCGCGCAGTAATTGGCGGGCGCTTTCCGGGTCGCCGCTGAGAAACACCGACAGGCCCAGGCGCAGGTTGGCGATCAACTGGCTGTGCAGCCCGCTGAGTTCTTCCAGGCCCACTTCGGAAAATTGCCGGCGCTGCGAGGTCTTCTGTTGCTGGACCTTGCGCAGCATGCGTTCGATCAGGTCACCGGCCAATTTCAAGTTGATCGACAGCTCGATGATTTCGGCCCAGCGGCGGTTGTCCTGTTCACTCAGGTCTTCACGGGGCATTTGCGCCAGGTAGAGTTTGATCGCGCTGTAGAGCGCTTCGACGTCATCGCTCAGGCTGCGCATTTCTTGGGTAACGGCGGTTTGATTGCCGCGCAGCACTTCCTGCATCGAAGTGAGCATATTGTCGATCAAGTCACCCAGGCGCAGGGTTTCGCGGGCGGCGTTCGCCAGGGCCAGGCTTGGGGTATTCAATGAGGCCAGGTCCAGATGGCGTGGCTTGGCCTTGCCATTGGTTTCGGGGCGTTCCGGCAGCAGCCATTCGCACAGGCGTGCCATGGGCCCGATGGTGGGTAACAGGATCAGGCAGCGGCTGACGTTGTAGAGCAGGTGGAAGGTGATGACCATGCCCTGGACGCTGTAGTCCAGGCCGTCCATCCAGCCGACGAGCGGGTCGAGCACCGGAATGATCAGCAACAGACCGATCAATTTGTACAACAGGCTGCCCAGGGCCACTTGACGACCGGCAGTGTTTTGCATGCTGGTGCTGAGAAAAGCCAGTACACCGCTGCCGATGTTGGCGCCGATCACCAAGCCGATGGCCACGTGCAAGCCGATCACGCCGGCACCGGCCAGGGTGGCCGTGAGCAACACCGCAGCAAGGCTGGAGTAGGAAATCATGGCGAACAGCGCGCCCACCAGGGCGTCCAGCAAGATATCGCCGGTCAGCGAAGCGAAGATGACTTTGACGCCCTGGGCATGGGTAATGGGCCCGGCGGCTTCGACGATCAACTGCAGCGCGAGGATGATCAGGCCCAGGCCGATTCCGACCCGGCCCAGCTGCCCTGCTCGCGTCTGCTTGCGCGACAGGAAGAAAATCACCCCGAGGAAGATCAGCAGCGGCGACAGCCAGGACAAATCGAACGTCAGCACCCGCGCCATCAAGGCCGTGCCGACGTCTGCGCCAAGCATGGTGGCCAAGGCCGGCGTGAGGCTCATCAGCCCTTGGCCGACAAACGAAGTCACCAGCATCGCGGTGGCGTTACTGCTTTGCACCATGGCCGTCACCAGGATACCGGCGACAAATGCCAGCCAGCGCTTGGACATGTTCTGCCCGATGACTTGGCGCAAATTGGAACCGTAGACCCGCAGGATGCCGGTTCGGACGATATGCGTGCCCCAGATAAGCAGGGTCACGGCGGAAAGCAGATTGAGCAAGGTCAGCATGCTCGGCCCCCCGTGTGGGTGCGCTCCAGCAGGAGCGAAGGAAAGTTACCGCGTGCCGCTCTACGTCTTGTACCTAAGCTGTAGTTGGCGAATGGGCTCTGCGCCAGCATCGCATAGCTAAACTCGGGATTGAAACAAAACTGTCATGAAGATCGTTCCCCACGCTCGGCGTGGGAACGCATCCTGTGACGCTCTGCGTCACTTTGCGGACGCGGAGCGTCCGAGAGGGCATTCCCACGCGGAGCGTGGGAACGATCACTCGCGGGTCAAATTTACTGACCCGGAATGTCCTTGCGCAGTTTCACCGGGTCCTGCTGTTTCTTCTTTTTCGCGATGGCGGTACGCATCTTGATGTTCACCGCTTCCACCGCCAGCGAGAACGCCATGGCGAAGTAGACGTAGCCTTTTGGCACGTGTACGTCGAAGGATTCAGCGATCAGCACGGTACCCACGACCAGCAGGAACGACAGCGCCAGCATTTTCAGCGACGGGTGCTTGTCGATGAACTCGCTGATAGTGCCGGCAGCCAGCATCATCACCAATACCGCAACGACGATGGCGGCAACCATCACCGGCACGTGGGAAACCATGCCGACGGCGGTAATCACCGAGTCCAGGGAGAACACGATGTCGATGATGGCGATCTGGATAATGGTGTAGATGAACTTGCCACCGGCGCCTTTGGGCTCGTCTTGGGTTTCATCTTCACCCTCCAGCGCGTGGTACATCTCCTGGGAGCTTTTCCACAGCAGGAACAGACCACCGAAGAACAGGATCAGGTCACGACCGGAGATGCCCTGGCCAAACACCACGAACAGGTCGGCGGTCAGTTGCATGACCCAGGTGATCGACAGCAGCAACAGGATGCGCGTGACCATGGCCAACGCCAAGCCGAAGATCCGAGTGCGTGCCTGCATATGCTTGGGCATGCGGCTGACCAGGATCGAAATCATGATGATGTTATCGATGCCCAGGACGATCTCAAGGGCCGTCAGGGTGAAGAAGGCAATCCAGATTTCCGGATTGGTCAGCCATTCCATGTGTATTCCTTTGAGCAAGTGTTAACCGCGCAAGCTGTAGCGCCGCGCGGTGAGTGAGTCGGTACGATTATAGAGTGCTGAACAGCGGAAAAATCCCCATCAGCAATGCGGCGAACATTATGCACAGGCACACCAACACTGCCCACTTGAGTGTGAAGCGTTGGTGATCGCCGAATTCGATACCCGCCAGAGCAACCAGCAAGTACGTCGAGGGTACCAGTGGGCTGAGCAAATGCACGGGTTGCCCGACGATCGACGCCCGCGCCATTTCCACCGCGGTGATGCCGTAATGGCTGGCAGCTTCGGCCAGTACCGGCAGTACGCCGTAGTAGAACGCGTCGTTGGACATGAAGAAGGTGAACGGCATGCTCACCAGCGCGGTGATCACCGCCAGGTAAGGGCCCATCGCTTCTGGGATGACCGCCAACAGGCTCTTGGACATGGCGTCGACCATGCCGGTGCCCGACAGGATGCCTGTGAAGATACCGGCGGCGAAGATCAAGCCCACCACCGCCAATACGCTACCGGCGTGAGCCGCGACGCGGTCTTTCTGCTGCTGCAGGCACGGGTAGTTGACGATCATGGCGATACTGAACGCCACCATGAACAGCACCGGCAGCGGCAACAGACCGGCAATCAGGGTGCACATCAACGCCAGGGTCAGGGCGCCGTTGAACCAGATCAGTTTCGGACGGCGGGCGTCGGGGAATTGCGACACGCTGATTTCGCTGTGGTCGATCTCGTCGCCCTGCAGGTGCAATTCACCCAGGCGCGCACGTTCGCGCTTGCCGTACATGTAGGCAATCACCAGGATCGCCACCACACCGGCGGCCATGGCCGGGATCATAGGTACGAAGATGTCCGACGGGTCTACATGCAGCGCACTGGCGGCGCGTGCCGTCGGGCCGCCCCAGGGGGTCATGTTCATGACGCCACCGGCGAGAATGATCAGGCCGGCCATGATCCTTGGGCTCATGCCGATGCGCTGGTACAGCGGCAGCATGGCCGCGACGCAGATCATGTAGGTGGTGGCACCGTCACCGTCCAGGGATACCACCAGGGCCAGTACCGCGGTGCCGACCGACACCTTGAGCGGGTCGCCCTTGACCATCTTGAGGATCTTGCGCACGGCCGGGTCGAACAGGCCGGAGTCGATCATCAAGGCAAAATAGAGAATGGCGAACATCAGCATCACGCCGGTCGGCGCAAGCTTGGTGATGCCTTCGAGCATCATCGGGCCGATCTTCGGTGCGAAACCGCCGAACAGCGCGAACAGGATCGGTACGATGATCAAGGCGATCAGCGCGGACAGGCGCTTGGTCATGATCAGGAACATGAACGTGATGACCATGGCAAAGCCAAGGAAAGTCAGCATAGGAATACTCCAGGCGTAGCGCGGCTAGGGAATGGCGGACCGAGTGGCGGTCAGCGCAGAACGAAAGGCACGAGGCGTACGGGTGGAGTTGGAGCGAACAGGCGGGTACGAGCGGACATCGGGAATCACCATTGTTGTTGTTAACAGCCGGTCTGTTGCCGGCAGTGAGGGCGATCCTAGACGGGGAAGCTTTCAGCCAGCTTTCGCTGAGAAAACAGCTGATGAAGGGCAGGCATCATTCTTCAGGTTGGTGCAGAACAAAATGTGGGGGCTGGCTTGCCTGCGATGGCGGCGTATCAGCCAACATCTCTTATGGCTGTGACACCGCCATCGCAGGCAAGCCAGCTCCCACATTTGGATAGTGGTCGCTGCCAGACTATCAGGGTAGTTCCAGGCCGCCGGCGGCTTTGTGCAAGGCCCGCAAATGCTCACCCACCTGCTTGAGGTTGGCTTCACACGCGGCGATCTCGGCGGCGCGGGATGGATCGAGCAGCGTCCTCACCTCTTTATCCAGCTCGCCGGTCAACGACTGCAACTGCTTCTGGCGTTCGGCGCTTTCTGATTCCAGGCGCTTGGCTTCTGAGGGTTGCGGCAGGCCATAACCTCCACTGTCGAGCAACTCGGCCGGGCGACTCAGGAAGCCGCTGTTGGCGAGAATTTGCTGCAGCGTGTTGTTGGCTTTCTCCATGCCGCCGTATTTCAGCTCGCGGGCATTGAGATAGCGTTGTTTGACCTCATCCTGGGCGAGCATCAGTTGTTTGCGATAGCTGGCCTGCTCCAGCAGCAACAGCGCGGCGCTGGTACGCAGGTCGGCCTGGCTGAACCATTGGCGACGCGCTTGCGCATCCAGGGACAACCAGTCTTCGACTTGGGTCTGCTTGATCGGCAGTTGCTTGCGCAGCACATCGAACATGGCCTGGTAGCGCTCGCGGAACGAGTCGAAGTGATACCCCAGCCGCAGTGCCTCGCGCTTGTCATTCAATACGCTGGTATCGGCCAGGCCGCGGGCGCTGAGCACTTCCAGCAAACCGTTGGGGGTGATGTTGTCCAGGCCGGTCAATTGCGGGTTGGCGCTGCCGCTGCGCAACAGTTTCAGGCTTTCGACCGCACAGTTGTTGGAGATAAAGAAGTAGTTGCCGTCATAGCTCCAGTGCATCTCAGCCGCATGTTCGACGGTGTCGTTGATTTCCTGGCGGCTGAGCTTCAGCGGCACCGACGCCAGGCCACGCAGTTCGGTTTTGGTGTACTCATCAATGACCTGGGCCAGCGGCAGTACGAACAGCCGCGACGGGTATTTGCCCACCAGGCCATCCCAGCTCGACAGCTGGACGTCACCGACGAAGGCACGGTAAGACAGCACCAGATGCCGGTCCAGATCCAGCCGGCAATCCGGGCCACGCGGGCGGCCTGGAGCGCAAATCACCAGGCGCAACATGCTATGGCCCCAACGGCTCACCAGGTTCTGGTTGGCTTCGGCAAGCAGATAGTCGATTTCATACACGCGTTCCGGATCGATCTGGCCCAAGGGCGTCTTGGCGAAATCGTTGCCCGCGTTCAGGAAGGCATAGGTGCTGGCGCAGGTGTCCTGTCCGGGCGGTGCCCAGCCGAAGTGATCCTTGTAATAACGGAACAGCGCGGGGCGGCGACAGGCGTAGCTGGGGTCCAGGAGGAAGTACTCCATGTTGACTGCTACGAATTCCAGCGGGCTGGTGGTTTCGTAGATGTCCGGGCTGCGTACCACCTGATGGTTGTGCTGCTCACGCTCGCCGCGGCGACCGACATATTGTGGCCAGCCGGCGAGGTCCAGCAGGCGCGGGTCGTCACTGAGGGTAAAGCGGCGGTCGTTCTGGCCACGGCACTGGTCGGGCAAGCCGATCAAGCCGGTGATGTTGTTCTGGCGGCTGCAGCGCTGGATCAGCGTGCGCTCGTCCTTGGACCACAGGCGCGCACGGTCATAGATGTGGGTCAGCTCATGCAGCACGGTGGCGAGCATCTCCCGGCGCACGGTACCGTGGGGGCGATTGGTTTTCTGGGTGGCGGCGCTGCCGTCAGTCAGGCTGGCGAGCAGGTTCTGGTTGAGGTCCAGCTCGGACACCAGGGATGCCTGGCCGTAGGCGTTTTCAGGCATCTTGTCGGTCCAGCCGACATCGATACGTCGATCCAGCTGCTCGACAAAGCGCGGCGGCAAGGAACGCAGTGCTTCATCGAGCAATGCCTGGCTGGCCTGCTGTTCGGCCGGGCTCAAGCCTTCGGTCTTGAGCCGCAGTTGCAGGCCGGCCTGGGCTGTACTTGCACACAGCAGCACGGCCCCGGCCAGGAGCCAGGTTTTGAGACGCCTCACAGAGCGAGGATAGCTTCGGCGAGGGTCTGGTCGCTGGCATCACGGGCTTCTGGCACGCGGGTGCGAAGGGTATCGAACGCGGCTTCCAGTTGGGCGCCACGGATCTCGCCATTGGTAGCGACGAAACTGGCGGCGTCATCGTGGGCTTCGCGCACGATCTTGGAGTCGCGGATGGAGGTGGTGGTGTCCGAGGTGAAATCAATGGTGCGCGCCGAGGCTCGCACGACGATGTTGCTGGTGGCCTTCAAGGTTTGCGCCTGGGCGACATCGGCCAAAAACAGCAGGCCGAGGGCGGCGACGATCAGCGGGCTACGCATGGGGTGACTCCAATGACAAAGATAGAAATACAATGATGATTATTGGACGAGAATTGCTTGCGCCAGTTCAAGGTCGCTTGCATGAAGTTTTGGCTGGGTGCGGCGCAGATAGTCCAGCGCGGACTCCAGGCGTGCGCCCCGCCATTGGCCGTCAGTGGCAATGAAAGCGGCAGCATCGTCCCGAGCGGCCAGGACCAACTTATTGTCGAACGGCGCAGAGGTCACTTTGCTGGTGGCATACACGCTGACAACAGTGCTCTGTGTGGACACATCCAACGCTGAAGCCAGGGGTGACCAGCAGGCGCAAAACAGAACAGGAACACTCAATGAACGGTATGAAAAAGCCATGGGACTCTACAACTGAAAGCGAGCGCCAAGGCTAGCGCAACAGCCGGGCGAGAGCCAGCGCCGAGCCATCCGGGAGCGGCGGGCGCTCCCGTCTGGTTGCCGTGGATCAGATAGCCAGGATGGCCTGTGCCAGCTGTGCATCGGTAGCGGTATTCAATTGCGGCGCTTGTTGACGGATCTGGGCCAGGGCGCTTTCCAGTTTCACGCCACGGATGGCGCCTTCGCTGGCGACAAAGCTGGCGGCGTCGTCACGGGCGGCTTGTACGACCTTGTTGTCGCGCAGGGATGAAGTGGCATCAGACGTGGCATCGGAGGTTGCCTTCAGAGCGCCGACGATCGAGTCGGTCGTCATGATCAGGCTGCTCGCGTGGGCATTGGCAGCCAGGGTCAGCACAGCGGCAGTGCACAGCAGGCGAAGACGGGTCATGGGGTAACTCCTGTAGACGAATAATAAGGTGGCGCGAAACGGCCACAATGAAACGGACTGGGACTGTCGAGCATCAGACGCACGCTCTACAGGGTTCGCCACGTGGTGAGTGGATATTAGGCGTGTACCGGGCTATTCGGAAGCCTGCAATTAAACTGTACCTGTCATATTTTGCTAATTTTAAACTGTATCTGTAGGTTTGGATTGAGCCATTCCAATGCGCTGTCGCAGATACAACAAAGCCCGCCTCCGGTTACCCGGGGCGGGCTTTGCTTTGACAAATCAGGGTGCTGGCAGTGGACCCGTGAGGTCAGGGCCAGCGGGCGCCACTTAGCGCCAGAACGGCTTGCTCAGCTCTTCGTAGCGTTGAGCTTCGCTGATACCGGCGTCAGCCAGCAGACGCGAATCCAGGCGAGCCAACTGGTGGCGGCTGGAGATGCGGCGCTGCCACAACATCAGGTTGGCGAGAACGCGCAAAGGCAGGGAAGCCTGGGTGTTTACAGCTTTTTCTTCGAAGAACAGTTCGGAACTGAGTGTACGTTCCATGATGACATCCTTCCGCTTGTGGCGGGATTAGGTAGTGGTTTAACTGATGCCAATGATCCTCCTCCGAGGCAAGACTCTCTAGATACAGTTCACCTGTATTGTGAGAGGCCAGTTAACTGTTTAGCGAGGCTGTACGGTACGAAATTGGGGCAACTGTACCTGTGCGCACTTAAAAGGTGCGAAATAGGCATTTTTGAGTTGGTGTGTGGGATATTTCGGTAGGAAATGACCAGTACAGCAGTACAGTTTTTTCCATAAGTGCGGGTGGGTTCACCGAGCTGATGAAACTGTATTTGCATCAGCCCGGATCTGTATTCATCAAGCCTTGAGCATGTGCCCGGTTTCTTCCAGGTTAATGTGCCAACTCAGTGCTTCGCGCAAGATGTGCGGCGTATGCCCACCGATGGCGCAGGCGGCATCGAAGTAAGTGTTGAGGGCATCGCGGTAGGCTGGGTGCACGCAGTTATCGATGATCACCCGAGCGCGCTCCCGTGGCGCCAGGCCCCGCAGATCGGCAAGGCCTACTTCGGTGACGAGAATGTCCACGTCATGTTCGGTGTGGTCCACATGGCTGACCATCGGTACCACGCTGGAAATTGCGCCGCCCTTGGCAATGGACTTGGTGACGAAGATCGCCAGGTGCGCATTGCGGGCGAAATCCCCGGAGCCGCCGATGCCGTTCATCATCCGCGTGCCGCAGACGTGGGTGGAGTTGACGTTGCCGTAGATATCGAACTCCAGCGCGGTATTGATACCGATGATGCCCAGGCGCCGTACCACTTCAGGGTGGTTGGAAATTTCCTGCGGGCGCAGCACCAATTTGTCCTTGTAGTGCTCCAGGTTGCCGAACACATCGGCATTGCGTCGCTCCGACAAGGTAATCGAACTGCCGGAGGCAAAGCTCAGCTTGCCGGCGTCGATCAGGTCGAAGGTCGAATCCTGCAACACTTCCGAGTACATGGTCAGGTCTTCGAACGGCGACTCGATCAATCCGCACATCACCGCGTTGGCAATATTACCGATGCCGGCTTGCAGCGGGCCGAGCTTGTTGGTCATGCGCCCGGCATCGACTTCTTGCTTGAGGAAGTTGATCAGGTGATTGGCGATGCCTTGGGTGTCGCTGTCAGGCGGCGTTACCGTGGAGGCGGAGTCCGCCTGGTTGGTGATGACGATGGCGACGATTTTCTCGGGCGGGATCGGAATCGCGGTGCTGCCGATACGGTCGTCGACTTTCACCAGCGGGATCGGCGTGCGCGTCGGCCGGTAGGTCGGGATGTAGATGTCGTGCAGCCCTTCCAGGTTCGGATTGTGCGCCAGGTTGATCTCGACGATCACCTGTTTGGCGAAAATCGCGAAGCTGGCCGAGTTGCCTACGGAGGTAGTGGGCACGATATGGCCCCGCTCAGTGATCGCGACGGCTTCGATCACGGCGATGTCGGGCAATTTGAGCTGATTGTTGCGCAGTTGCTCGACGGTTTCCGACAGGTGCTGGTCGATAAACATCACCTCGCCGGCATTGATCGCCTTGCGCAGAGTGCTGTCGACTTGAAAGGGCATGCGTCGTGACAGTACGCCGGCTTCGGTCAACTGCTTGTCCAGGTCATTGCCCAGGCTGGCGCCGGTCATCAGCGTGATTTTGAGTGGCGAAGTCTTGGCGCGTTCGGCCAGGGCGTGGGGGACGGCCTTGGCTTCACCGGCACGGGTGAAGCCGCTCATGCCGACGGTCATGCCGTCCTCGATCAGTGCAGCGGCGTCTGCCGCGCTCATGACCTTGTTCAACAACGAAGGCAAGCGGATACGATCACGGTACATGAATTGTTATCTCTGGCTACGGAAAGCAAGGTGGGCAGTGTAGTGATTTCAAAAAGTTTCGGCCCGCTACCATGGTCGAATGCCAGGTCGCGATTTAGAGCCTTTGGTCGGGTTTCATGTGTGTGCAAAGCGGGACGCGGAACACCCCGTTCCCACGCAGAACGGGGGAACCATAAAAAAACCCCAGCCTACGTGAGGCCAGGGTTTCGGGTATTGCGCTGGCGCAGTGTTATTCGACGGCTTTGACCATGTCTTCGATGACCTTCTTGGCATCACCGAACACCATCATGGTCTTGTCCAGGTAGAACAACTCGTTATCCAGGCCCGCATAGCCGCTGGCCATCGAGCGCTTGTTGACGATGATGGTCTTGGCCTTGAACGCCTCGAGGATCGGCATGCCGGCGATGGGTGAGTTCGGGTCGTTCTTGGCGGCCGGGTTGACCACGTCGTTGGCGCCCAATACCAGCACCACGTCGGCCTGGCCGAACTCGGAGTTGATGTCTTCCATCTCGAACACCTGGTCGTAAGGCACTTCGGCCTCGGCCAGCAATACGTTCATGTGCCCCGGCATACGGCCCGCCACCGGGTGGATCGCGTACTTTACGGTGACGCCGTGGTGGGTCAGCTTCTCAGTCAGCTCCTTGAGCGCGTGTTGTGCCCGCGCGACCGCAAGGCCGTAGCCTGGGACGATAATCACGGTGTCCGCGTTGGTCAGCAGGAAGGTGGCGTCATCAGCGGAGCCGGACTTCACCGGGCGTGCTTCTTTGGAGCCCGTCGCAGCGCCAGCATCCGGCGCATTGCCGAAACCGCCCAACAGCACATTAAAGAAGGAGCGGTTCATCGCCTTGCACATGATGTACGACAGGATCGCGCCGCTGGAGCCCACCAGGGAACCGGCGATGATCAGCATCGAGTTGTTCAGCGAGAAACCGATGCCCGCCGCTGCCCAGCCGGAATAGCTGTTGAGCATCGACACCACCACGGGCATGTCGGCGCCGCCAATCGGGATGATGATCAGCACACCCAGCACGAAGGCCAAGGCCAGCATCAGTGCAAATGCGCTGAGATTGCCGGTGAACATGAACGCCAGGCCCAGGCCCAGGGTTGCCAGGCCGAGTACCAGGTTCAGTTTGTGTTGGCCGCCGAACTGTACCGGTGCGCCCTGGAACAGGCGGAACTTGTACTTGCCCGACAGCTTGCCGAATGCGATCACCGAGCCGGAGAAGGTGATTGCACCGATAGCGGCACCGAGGAACAGTTCCAGGCGGTTACCGGCCGGTATCGAATCGCCCAAGTGCTTGACGATACCCAGGGACTGCGGCTCGACCACGGCGGCAATGGCGATGAACACCGCTGCCAGGCCGATCATGCTGTGCATGAAGGCGACCAGCTCGGGCATCTTGGTCATTTCAACACGCTTGGCCATGATCGAGCCGGCGGTACCGCCAACCAATAGGCCAACGATGACGTAGCCGATACCGGCAGTCGCCAGTTCAGCCCCCAGCTTATAGATGAGGCCGACGGTAGTGAGTACCGCCAGCGCCATGCCGAGCATGCCGAACAGGTTGCCGCGCCGCGAAGTGGTCGGGTGCGAGAGGCCTTTGAGGGCCTGGATGAAACAGATCGACGCGATCAGGTAGAGCGTCGTCACGAGATTCATGCTCATTACTTGGGCGCCTCTTCTTTTACTTTCGGGGCTTTCTTCTTGAACATTTCAAGCATTCTGCGGGTGACCAGGAAGCCACCGAAGACATTTACCGCCGCCAGGGCCACGGCCAGTGTGCCCATGGTCTTGCCCAACGGGGTGACGGTCAGCGCGGCAGCCAGCATGGCGCCGACGATGACAATCGCGGAAATGGCGTTGGTCACGGCCATCAGCGGCGTGTGCAATGCGGGTGTTACGTTCCAGACCACGTGATAACCGACATAAATCGCCAGCACAAAGATGATCAGGTTGTAGATACCGGGGGAGATAAGCTCTTCCATCGTCTGAATCCCTGCTTAGGCGTTTTTGCGGATGACTTGGCCGTCGCGGCACATCAGGCACGCGGCGACGATGTCGTCTTCGAGGTTGATTTCAAACTGCCCTTCCTTGGTGAAAACCAGCTTCAGGAAGTCCAGCAGGTTGCGCGCATACAAGGCCGACGCATCGGCGGCGACAGCGCCCGCCAGGTTGGTCGGGCCGCAGATGATCACGCCGTTTTCCACCACGACCTGGTCGGCCACTGTCAGCGGGCAGTTGCCACCTTGGGCTGCAGCGAGGTCAATGACCACCGAGCCGGGTTTCATCTGCGCTACGGTATCGGCGCTGAGCAGGGTCGGAGCCTTGCGGCCCGGGATCAGGGCGGTGGTGATGACGATATCGGCCTGTTTGGCGCGTTCGTGCACGGCCAGGGCCTGGCGCTGCATCCAACTGGTGGGCATCGGGCGTGCGTAGCCCCCGACACCGACGGCGCATTCACGCTCTTCATCGGTTTCGTAGGGAACGTCGACAAACTTGGCGCCCAGGGATTCGATCTGCTCCTTAACCGCCGGGCGTACGTCGGACGCTTCGATCACCGCGCCCAGGCGCTTGGCCGTGGCGATGGCTTGCAGGCCCGCCACACCGGCGCCAAGGATCAGTACGCGTGCGGCTTTTACAGTGCCGGCAGCAGTCATCAGCATCGGCATGAAGCGCGGGTAGTGATGAGCGGCCAGCAACACGGCCTTGTAACCGGCGATGTTGGCTTGCGAAGACAGCACATCAAGGCTTTGAGCGCGTGACGTGCGCGGCGCGGCTTCCAGGGCGAAGGCGGTGATGCCGCGCTCGGCGAGCTTGGCGATGGTTTCGTTGCTGAACGGATTGAGCATGCCCACCAATACGGTGCCACTTTTGATCAGCGCAAGTTCGCTGTCGCTGGGGGCAACCACTTTGAGAATCAGCTCGGCGCCAAATGCGTCGTTGGCGCTGCCAATGGTAGCGCCTGCCGTTTCATAGGCACTGTCGACGATGCTGGCATTGATGCCTGCGCCGCTTTGTACAGTGACCTTATGGCCCTGGCCGATCAGCTTCTTGATGGTTTCCGGGGTGGCAGCCACCCGCGTTTCACCGGTCTGGGTTTCGAGAGGAACACCAATGTGCACGTCAAATCTCCTGCATGATCTTTTTGCTTTTGATCTTTTTGTAAAAAGGCCAGTGCACCGCGAGTGGCGCAACTGGGGCGGCCGATCAGCACGATCCCGCTGAAATGACAGCGGGGCGCGGCATTTTGCAGGCGAACTTTACGGCCATCAAGGGATTATGACGGGTGACGAAAAATTAACTACAAGTCACCCTGTGACTGATTGTCGCAACAGGCTGAAATAACCTCTTTAAATACAGGTCTTTAAAGGCGTTCAGGCGTTTTCGGTCCGTTTTTCCATTGCCAGTGTGAATAGTCGTGCATTGACCGGTAAGAGTCGCTACGAGCCATGAAATACATGGCTTTTAGCCTTATTTTTGGCTGACAAGTACAGTCTGTTTAAATGCGACATATACGTACATCTGTAGGCTCTTAATTTATTTGACTACAAAGTCAGTAATTGCGCTTTGTCCTTCATTTACTTGGGTTGTAGCGTCTTGACTGGTCGACCAGCCAGTCCCTGAATGCATGCAGAGAGGCCGATTCGACCTTTCTGTCAGGAATCATCAGGTAATAAGCCTTTTCGCTGGTCAGTGCTTCAGTGCTGGCGATTACCAATTGTTGCTCCTTCAGCTCCTGCTGGATGAGGAAAGGAGGGATCAGTGCGATGCCCATGTCATGTATGGCCGCTTGAGACAGCATCGAGAATAGCTCGTATCGAGGGCCTGTCATGTCGCGAGGGATGCTCAGTTGTTGGGCGTTGAACCATTGGCGCCAGGCGTAGGGGCGTGTGGTCTGCTGCAGCAGTGGCAGCTCGGCGATCTGTTGAGGGGTGAAGTGCGTGCGGTCGCCGAGTAAGCGCGGGCTGCAGACCGGTACTGGGTTTTCGCCCATCAGCCTGTGGGATTGCGTACCCGACCAATCGGCATCTCCGAAGTAGATCGCCGCATCGAACTCGGTATCGGCGAACAGGAAGGGGCGTGTGCGGTTCGTCAGGTTCACCGTGACTTCCGGGTGCTGATGTTGAAAGTCCTTCAGGCGTGGGATCAGCCACTGCGTGCCGAAGGTGGGCACCACCGCCAGTTCGATCACATTGGCGCCTTGCTGGCCCATTACCGACAAGGTGTCGCGCTCCACGGCGTCCAGCTGTGTTGCAACCCTACGGCTATAAGACAGCCCCGCCTCCGTCAGCTTCACGCCGCGGCGTGAGCGGCGAAACAGCTCGACACTCAAAAACTCCTCCAGGCTGGCGATCTGTCGGCAAATCGCGCCTTGGGTGATGGAAAGCTCCATTGCTGCCTTGGTGAAGCTCTCATGGCGGGCTGCTGCCTCAAAGCTGATGAGTGCGGTGGTACTGGGGATTTTCCGGCGCATGTACATTGCCCTCACAGATAAAGCGCATTTATGGGCTTTTTGAGTGTTACGAAGTGAGAAATTAGCACAAGCCTATGCAAAAACCTCGTTTGCCCTCTTCGCTGACCGCGCCTAGTCTGGTTCCACGACTTCTGATTTTTTCCGCGAGGACTTATTCATGGCTGGCAAGGCAAGCTTCAACTGGATCGATCCACTGCTGCTGGATCAACAGCTCACCGAAGAAGAGCGCATGGTGCGTGACAGCGCCGAGAAATTTGCTCAGGACAAGCTGGCTCCCCGCGTGCTCGAAGCCTTTCGCCACGAAAAGACAGACCCCGCTATTTTCCGTGAGATGGGCGAAACCGGTTTGCTGGGGGCGATGATCCCTGAGCAGTACGGTGGAAGTGGCTTGAACTATGTCAGCTACGGTTTGATTGCTCGGGAGGTGGAGCGTGTCGACTCCGGCTATCGCTCGATGATGAGTGTGCAGTCTTCCCTGGTTATGGTACCGATCAATGAGTTTGGTACCGAGGCGCAAAAACAGAAGTACTTGCCCAAACTGGCCTCTGGTGAATGGATCGGTTGCTTTGGGCTGACCGAGCCCAACCATGGTTCCGATCCGGGTGCGATGATTACCCGTGCACGCAAAGTGGATGGCGGCTACAGCCTGACCGGCGCGAAGATGTGGATCACCAACAGTCCGATTGCGGATGTGTTTGTGGTGTGGGGCAAAGATGATGCCGGGGACATCCGTGGCTTTGTCCTGGAAAAAGGCTGGAAAGGTCTGAGCGCTCCGGCTATCCACGGCAAGGTGGGGCTGCGGGCCTCCATCACCGGTGAAATCGTCATGGATAACGTATTTGTGCCGGAAGAAAATATCTTCCCGGATGTACGTGGTTTGAAAGGGCCGTTTACCTGCCTCAACTCGGCACGGTACGGGATTTCCTGGGGGGCGCTGGGGGCTGCTGAGTTCTGCTGGCATACCGCACGCCAGTACACACTCGATCGCCAGCAGTTTGGTCGCCCGTTGGCTGCTACTCAACTGATCCAGAAGAAGCTGGCAGACATGCAGACCGAGATTACCTTGGCCCTGCAAGGTTGCCTGCGCCTGGGGCGGATGAAGGATGAGGGTACGGCGGCGGTGGAGATCACTTCGATCATGAAGCGTAACTCGTGTGGCAAGTCATTGGACATCGCACGCATGGCCCGGGACATGCTGGGCGGTAACGGCATCTCTGACGAGTTCGGGGTGGCACGCCACCTGGTCAACCTGGAAGTGGTCAACACCTATGAAGGGACCCATGACGTGCATGCCTTGATCCTGGGGCGCGCGCAAACCGGTCTTCAAGCGTTCTATTAATAGGAGCATGGGCATGGGCGCGCTTTCGCATCTGCGAGTGCTGGATTTGTCGAGAGTACTCGCGGGCCCTTGGTCCGGGCAGATTCTTGCAGACCTTGGGGCCGAGGTGATCAAAGTCGAAAGGCCGGGCAGCGGCGATGACACGCGCGCTTGGGGCCCTCCCTTCCTTAAGGATGCGGATGGCGAGAACACCAGTGAGGCGGCGTACTACCTATCGGCCAACCGTAATAAAGAGTCGGTGACCATCGACTTTACGCGACCGGAAGGGCAGAAGTTGGTACGCGACCTGGCTGCCAAGTCGGACATCCTGATCGAAAACTTCAAGGTGGGTGGCCTTGCGGCGTATGGGCTGGACTACGAATCCCTCAAAGAGGTTAACCCGGAGCTGATTTACTGCTCCATCACGGGGTTTGGCCAGACGGGCCCCTATGCGATGCGCGCCGGTTACGACTTCATGATCCAGGGTTTGGGTGGGCTCATGAGCCTGACGGGGCGGCCTGAAGGGGATGAAGGCGCCGGGCCGGTAAAGGTTGGCGTAGCCTTGACCGATATCTTGACCGGGCTTTATTCGACCGTGGCTATCCTGGCTGCGCTAGCTCATCGCGATCACGATGGTGGTGGGCAGCATATCGACATGGCGTTGCTGGATGTGCAGGTGGCTTGCCTGGCGAATCAGGCGATGAATTACCTGACCACCGGGACGCCGCCCAAGCGCCTGGGCAACGCTCACCCTAATATTGTGCCCTATCAGGATTTCCCCACTGCCGATGGAGATTTCATTCTCACAGTAGGCAATGACGGGCAGTTCCGTAAATTCGCTGAAGTCGCTGGGCAACCACAATGGGCGGATGACGTGCGTTTCGCCACCAATCGCGCACGGGTGGCTAATCGCGCGGAGCTGATTCCCTTGATTCGCCAGGCGACGGTCTTCAAGACTACCGCTGAGTGGGTGTCGCAGCTGGAGCGAGTGGGCGTGCCGTGTGGGCCGATTAATGATCTGGCGCAGGTGTTTTCCGATCCTCAGGTCAAGGCGCGTGGCTTGGCGGTGGAGTTGCCTCATGCATTGGCGGGGATGGTGCCTCAGGTTGCGAGCCCGATACGCTTATCCAAGACGCCTGTAGAGTACCGGAGTGCGCCTCCTCTACTGGGCGAGCACACGCTTCAGGTGCTGCAAGGAGTTCTGGGGCTGGGAGCTGCTCATGTGGCTGCATTGAAGGAAGCAGGTGTTATTTAAGCTTTTCCTTCTATATAGATAGAAGTCCAGTGGAGAGCTGGTTGTTTTTTAGCCGAAGCTAACTTATTGATAGAAAAGCGGAATTAAGAGTTGACGGCGAATTATATCTGTCTATAATTCGCCCCACTTCCGGCGCAGTCGAAACGGAAAACTCCTTGGTAAACAATGAGTTACGCAGTTTTCGGCAGCAAGTTGCTTCAGTTCATCGAAGCCAAAAGGAAGTTGAAAAAGAGGTGTTGACAGCAGCGTGTAACGCTGTAGAATTCGCCTCCCGCTTACGAGAGATCGCAAGCGCAAGTGGTTGAAGTTGTTGAAGAAATC
>NZ_JALJRP010000030.1:0-72557 GCF_024519715.1 Pseudomonas sp. Pse35
GAAAGAGAAGAACTTCTTCGAGACCCGTGTGATCGAGTATCAGACCGGCGGCGCGTTGAGCTGGGACTGAATCAACACGAACCAATAAATGTGGGAGCGGGCTTGCCCGCGATAGCGCTGTATCAGTCACGGATGTACCCACTGACACACAGCTATCGCGGGCAAGCCCGCTCCCACATTGGCTATTGATGATCCATAGACTTTGCAAGCAAGCCTTTATGCCCAACCAAACCATCAAAACCCCTTGCGTCGGCCTGTGCTCCACCGTCTACGGTGACCTGGTCTGTCGGGGCTGCAAGCGCTATCACCACGAGGTGATCCAGTGGAATGGCTATAACGCCGAGGAAAAACAGGCGGTGTGGCTGCGTCTGGAACAACTGCTGGTACAGGTAATGGCCAGCAAGCTGGAAGTGTTCGACCCGCACTGCCTGCGACAGCAGTTGGAAGCGCGCAAGATTCGTTTTATGCCGCACCAGTCGCCGTATTGCTGGGCATACCAGTTGATTGCGCGGGGTGCGCGGGTGATTTCCAGGCTGGATGCCTATGGTTTGACGCTGTTACCGGAGTTTCGTGAACGCCACCTTGCGGATTTGCGCGATGCGATAGATCGAGAGTTCTTTTTGCTGTCCGAGGCACATTACGAACGCTATATCGCCCCGGTTTTCTTGAAAGAGTCATTCGGGCCGGCGCTGATTGCCACGCGCTGACCCAAATCGCAAACACTGCGGGAACGCGGTACAACGCTGGACCTGTGGCGAGGGAGCTTGCTCCCGTGACGGCCCTGACAGCCGACGATGATCCAACTCGCACTCCGCGATCCAAAGTAGATAAGCGTCGACTATCAGGCCGTCATCGCAGGCAAGCCAGCTCCCACAGTTGGATGCCGGGGCTTCAGGTAGACAGGGGTCGGCTGTCAGGCCGCCTTCACAGGCAAGCCAGTTCCCACCCAATTGTGTTTAAAATGCCGCCCGCCCGATGACTGACGCTTAACGATGAACCCAGACGCACTCGCTACCCTGCACGCCCACTTGCTCACTGCCCTGGCTGACGCGCCTGCGGAAACCCGGCGCCTGTTCCATGGCCGTGGCCGTTGCTGGCCGGGCCTGGAACAACTGACGGTGGACTGGCTGCAAGGGGTGGTGCTGGTTGCTTTGTTCAAAGAAACCGAGCACCTGGATGCCCTGAAGCACACGCTGTTGCAGATCGAGTGGAGCCGTTTCGGCGTGCACACCGTGGCCCTGCAACACCGCTACCTACCGCAAAGCACCACCGAATGGCTGGTGGGCGAAGCCATCGACGAGTTGACCATCACCGAGGGCGGCCTGCGCTACCTGATCGACCTGGGTAAAAAACAGAACAGTGGGTTGTTCCTGGACATGCGTTACGGGCGCAACTGGGTGCGCGAACAGGCCCAGGGCCAGCGTGTGCTGAATTTGTTTGCCTATACCTGCGGATTTTCCGTGGCCGCCATCGAAGGCGGCGCCGACCATGTGGTGAACCTGGACATGGCCCGTGGGGCCCTCAGCCGTGGCCGCGACAACCATCGCCTGAATGGGCACGACCTGAGCCGGGTGAGTTTCCTGGGCCACGATCTGTTCAAGTCCTGGGCCAAGGTGACGAACAACGGCCCTTACGACCTGGTAATCATCGACCCGCCCTCCTTCCAGAAAGGCAGTTTCCTGCTGACCAAGGATTACCAGCGCGTGCTGCGCCGCCTGCCGGACTTGCTCAGTGCCCACGGCACCGTACTGGCATGCATGAACGATCCGGCCTTCGGCGAGGACTTCCTGATCGACGGCGTGACCCGCGAAGCACCGGGCCTGCGGTTTGTACAGCGGCTGGAAAACCCACCGGAATTCCCTGACATTGACCCACAGAGTGGGCTGAAGGCCCTGGTGTTCCGTCAGGGTTGATGCCGAAACATCCTACGCTTGCTACGCTAACGGATACGCCGGGCGGTGAACCTTATCCTCCCCTTCCCGGTCGATACCTGCATTCCCTGGCCAGACTCGACGGCGCTACGTTGTCGGCTGCCCCGTTTGACCTTTTGGAGAACCGCCCGTGATATCGACCCTGCATGTAGCCAGACTCAAAGCCTGGGGCGCCCACGGCTTTACCGCCACCGGTGTGGTACTGGCCTTTTTGGCCACCCTGGCGCTGCTGGAAAACTCCCCCAAGGCGTGCCTGCTGTGGCTGGGCCTGGCACTGGTGGTGGATGGCGTCGACGGCTCGCTGGCGCGACGGGTGAATGTCAGCACGGTGCTGCCCAGCTTTGACGGTTCGGTGCTGGACCTGGTGATCGACTACCTCACCTACGTGTTCATTCCTGCCCTGTTTATCTACCGCTACATCGACCTGCCCGATTTCACCCACCTGTTTGCGGTGTCGGTGATCCTGGTGTCGTCGCTGTTCTGCTTTTGCAACGTGAACATGAAGAGCAAGGACAACTACTTCGTCGGCTTCCCTGCCGCCTGGAACGTCGTTGCCCTGTGCGTCTATATCATCCAGCCGGATGCCTGGGTCACCTTGCTGACCGTGATCGGCCTGGCGCTGTTGACCGTCACGCCGATGAAGTTCCTGCACCCGTTCCGGGTCAAGCGCTTCATGCCGATCAACATCGCGGTGACCACCATCTGGCTGCTGTGCAGCTTCCTGATGGTGGTGGATTACCCGAACACCAACCCTTGGACATTTGGCTTATGGTCGCTGATGTCGGCGTACTTCCTGGGTATCTGCATCTGGCGCACGACCGTGGAATGGCTGGGCGCGCACAAATAACGCTCTAGAATGGGCCGTTGTCGTGGGGTACGACATCGGGGAACACCGCGGCTACCTGCCACTGTTCAGCGATCTTTGCATGCGCATCGATCCTGAACAGGTCCCAGAAGGTATGGGTTTGACCATTGATCCGTCCCTCTGACTGGACCGCCGCAAACTCACCTTCAGCCACCACTTTCCTGATCGCGACATACTCCTTGTCGCTCACCGCCAGCGCTTGCGCCAGGCAAGCGGCGCCATCGGCAATCTCCGTAATGTGCTGCGCCAATCCATGCTTGCTGAGGAACTCAGGCAGGCGCCGATGCTGCCTGTCGACCAGCACCGTCTGGATGAAGGCGGTTGCAGTGTTTTTGCTGTGCGCGGTCCTGTCCGCATGTTCGACTGTCGCCGGCCCGTCGAACTGGGTGCGGCCCGATGCCGAAATGCGCATGACGGGCACCGACGCATCCCAATGCTCTTGGATCTGATCATCCGCAACGCGGAACATGTCGATGCCGACAACGGCTTCGCCGCCGGTGAATACGCCGTTGAGCCAGTTGCGATGAATGCCGTGCAACACCACCAGATCGCCGTCGCTGAAGATCCGCACCAGCTCGTAGCTGTAGTCGTCTCGCAGGCTTGCCACTAACTGCTCAAGACCTTCTCGGCCGGTTTGCACATAGGGGCTGTGCTGTTTGTAGGTGGGGGCTACCCACTTCTGGATCACGGCCGGGTCCTTGGCGGTCATCAGTTCGGTCCACATCGTGGTTACCACATCTTTTGCGTTCATGTACCACCTCGTCTTTGCAATCAGCAATTGCCGCTGTCGCTACCTCGCGTCACCGTCAACGGGACGCGCCAGGCCAAAATCGAGCAGCGCAACGTACGGGTTCCAATGCTCGCGATAGGTTTTGATCTTGCCGCCTTCCAGCGTCACGATCGAAATGTAGTTCTGCTCGTAGAGCTTGCCCGAGCCCTTGATGGTGGCTGTGCCGGTGTATTCATACACGTAGGTATGCGGGGTCTTCAGCGTATGAATGGCCCAATTCTCTACCGGTCCGATATCGAGGTTTTCCATATAAGGCACGAGTGAGCTGAAGTAGCGTTTCATGGCTTCACTTCCACGGACCTCTTTGAAGAACAGGCCAAACTCGGTGGGCGCGAACGGAAATTCCCAACCGCCGTCCGGGGTGAAATAGGGAATCATCCGTGTCGGGTTTTCGGTCCAGCCGTTGACTGCATTGCAGACAAAGCGCGCCACTTCCAAGGCATCGTCGGGGCCTTTGTAGGTGTGTTTCATGGTCTATCTCCAGGGGGTCAGGTCATGCACGGGTGTGAATGGGATGGCTTCAGGTAATGGGGCGCAGTTCTCGCAGGAACAGCGACAGCGCCAGGCCGATCTCGGCCGGAGAGTCTTCCTGCAGGCTATGAATGCCCGGCACGCTGACCTCGCGTTGATTGGCCCAGGTGCGGGCATAGGCCAGCGCACGCCCGGTGAGCACCGCGCCTGGCTCCCCGACGATCAGCAGCTTGGGCAGTGCCTCGGTCGCCAACCATGCGCCAGACGCCTCGATGATCTTGACGACATTGGCCGGTTCACCCTCGATAGGCAGTTCGCGGGGCCAGGCGAGGGTCGGCCAGCGGTTTTCCCGGGTGGCGAAGGGTGCGCGGTAGGCGTCCATTTCCTCGACGCCCAGAGTGCGCAACGTGGTGCGAGGCAGAATCCCCTCGATGAAGAGGTTCTCCTCAAGGATCATCTGCTCGCCTGGTTCCGAGCGCAGGGCTTTGAAGAGGTCCTTGCCTGCGCCAGCGTAATCGTCCCAGCTTCCCGGAAACACCACACCTTCCATATACACCAGCGCCTGTACACGATCCCGGTTGCGGTTGGCCCAATGCGCCCCCAGCGCAGTGCCCCAGTCATCGGTAACCAACACAACGTTGGTCAACCCCATGGCCTCGAACCAGGCCTCGAGATAGCGGGCATGATCCTCGAAGCGATAGGCGCGAGTCGGCGACTTGCCCGAGAGCCCCATACCCACTAGGTCCGGCGCCAGGCATCTGCCGTGCGGCAGCGCGTGAGGAATGATATTGCGCCACAGATAGGACCACGTGGGGTTGCCGTGCAGGAAGACGATGGGCTCGCCTGCGCCGACGTCCACGTAGCTCATGTCGGTGTCGAGGACGGCAACTCGCTGGCGTGGATGCGGGTCGCCATATTGCGCAAGATTGTCGGCGGTAAGCAGAGGCATGTCGGCGGCTCCTTGAGTGCCAGTTGATTCGGTGAGTCATCAGCCTAATCAAACGACAATCATCCCAATAGATGCTATTTTTGAACCATCTGTCACCTGAAATCGGACAATAGAATGACCACCCAGGCTGTGCTGGAGGACCTCAACGATCTCTACTATTTCTCCATGGTCGCCGAGCACGGCGGGTTCTCGGCGGCGGGCCGAGTGCTAGGCATCCCCAAGTCGCGGCTCAGCGCACGCGTTGCGGCGCTCGAACAACGCCTGGGCGCCCGCCTGTTTCATCGAACCACACGCCATGTGTCTCTGACTGACCTCGGTGAGCGATTTTTCATCCATTGCCGCGCCTCGATCACTGAAGCGCTGGCGGCTCAGGAAGTCATCGACATGGCCAGCGCCGCGCCGCGCGGGCTGGTGCGCATCAGTTGCCCGGTGCTGGCGACCCAGGTATTCCTGGCCCCTTACCTGCCGCCGTTCATGGCCCGTTACCCCCAGGTGCGCGTGCAGGTGCTTGCCACTGATCGCACGGTGGACCTGCAGGCGGAATCGGTGGACATTGCCGTGCGGCTGCGTCAGCCGGAGGATATGGACCCCGACCTGGTGGCCAAACCGCTGGGGATCAGCCGGCGCATCCTGGTTGCCAGCGCGGACTACCTCAAGCGCACAGGGCCGCTGTCTCATCCGGACGAGCTGGCACAACGGCCAACGCTCTACTACGAAGCGGCAGATGAGCCACAGCCGCAATGGCTACTGGTTGGCCCTGATGGTGCGCGCACCACCGCCAAGCTGCGGCCGACCTTGATGTGCAGGGAGCATGAAACGATCCTGAATGCGGCCATCCAGGGGTTGGGCATCGCGATGATGCCGGATGTTGCGTGCCTGCCCGCCTTGGCTCGACAGCAACTGGTGGTGGTGCTGCCAGAATGGAGTGCCCCCGAGCTGACACTGCACCTCGCGTATTCGGCGCGGCGCGGCATGCTGCCTTCGGTCAGGGCGCTGATTGACTTTCTGTCCGAGCATCTGCCACAGATTGTGATGCAGAACTCGGTTCGGTGAGGCTGGTGCCTACACAATACTTGTTAAGTACCAAATACCTTGTGGGGCTTGCCTGCGATAGCGGTGGTTCTGTTACGGACTCAGTGACTGACACTCCGCTGTCGCGAGCAAGCCCGCTCCCACAGGGGGACTGGGCCAGGCGCTGATTTTTGTGGGCCATACATGGCCAATGTGGGAGCTGGCTTGCCTGCGATAGCGGTGGTTCTGTTACGGATTCAGTGACTGACACTCCGCTATCGCGAGCAAGCCCGCTCCCACAGGGGGACTGGGCCAGGCGCTGATTTTTGTGGGCCATACATGGCCAATGTGGGAGCTGGCTTGCCTGCGATAGCGGTGGTTCTGTTACGGACTCAGTGACTGACACTCCGCTATCGCGGGCAAGCCCGCTCCCACATTTGCATCGCATAGACCCGCCACATCGCAGTAAGATGCAGCCTTTCTGCGGCCCTCCAACAATAAGCCCTGCCCATGCCCTTCGAACTCAGCGTTGACCTCACCACCCTGGCCATCCTGGCCGTTGTCGCTTTTATCGCCGGTTTTATCGACGCCATCGCCGGCGGTGGCGGTTTGTTGACCACGCCCGCCCTGCTCACCGCTGGTATGCCGCCGCACCTGGTGCTGGGCACCAACAAGCTCAGCTCCACCTTCGGCTCGGCCACCGCCAGTTTTACCTTCTACCGGCGCAAGCTGTTCCACCCACGCCAATGGGTGCACGCCATCGTCGGTACCTTGATCGGTGCGCTGACCGGCGCAGTCGTCGCCCATTACTTGCCCGCCGAAACCTTGAACAAGATGCTCCCGGTGATCGTCTTCGCCTGCGGTGTGTACCTGCTGTTCGGTGGCACGCCCAAGGCGCCACTGGACGCCGAGGCACCGATCAAAAAGAAATGGCAAGCCACCCAGGGCTTTGGCCTGGGTTTCTACGACGGCGTGGCCGGGCCCGGCACGGGGGCGTTCTGGACGGTCAGCACGATGCTGCTGCACCCCATCGACCTGGTGAAGGCCAGCGGCGTAGCGCGCAGCATGAACTTCGTCAGCAACGCGGCGGCGCTGACGGTGTTTATCATCAATGGTTCGGTGGGCTGGATTGTCGGCCTGGCGATGGGGGTATCGGTGATGTGTGGCGCGTTCTTTGGCGCACGCAGCGCGATCAGCGGCGGCGCCAAATTCATTCGCCCGGTGTTTATCACCGTGGTCCTGGGCCTGACCGTGCGCCTAGCCTGGCAGCACTGGTTCAGCGTGGCCTAAACGGCGGGCCACGTAGAGGTCGATGAGGTAACGCGCAATCGAGCGTGACGCCGGCAACGGCGGCAGCTCGTGGATATTGAACCACTGCGCGTCCTCGATCTCGTCGGCCTGGGGCACGATATCGCCACCGGCGTATTCGGCGTGAAAGCCCAGCATCATCGAGTGAGGGAACGGCCAGCATTGGCTGCCCATGTACTGGATGTTCTTGACCTCCAGCTGCACCTCTTCACGCACTTCACGGATCAGGCAGTCTTCGGCGGACTCCCCCGGCTCGGCAAAACCGGCCAGGGTGCTGTAGACCCCGGTGACGAAACGCGGCGAACGCGCCAGCAGGATGTCATCGCCACGGGTCACCAGCACGATCATGCTCGGTGAGATCCGTGGGTAGCTGCGCAGGTCGCAGGCCTGGCAATACATCGCCCGCTCCCTCGGCACCTGTACCATCGCCTGGCCACAACTGCCACAAAAACGGTGTTCCCGCGCCCAGGTACCGATCTGCGCGGCGTAGCCCAGCACCTTGTACAGGGTGTGATCACCTTGCAGCATAAAGCCACGCAAGCCCTGCCAACTGCACCCTGGCACATCAGCCGGCGAGTCGAGTTCCAACAGGTACACCGGCTCGCCGTCGAGGTGGCCGATGCCGTGTTCGGCAAACACCGACAGGTCCTGGCGCTTGAGCCATTCGCGCGGGAACAGCGGGCCGTTGGTATCGTGTAAAAAGCCTTCGCGGCTGCGGGCGACGGCCCAGCCGCCGGGGGCGTCGTTGTCCAGCAGCGTTGTGGTAATCCAGCCTGGGGTCATGTCAGTCAATCCACGAATTCGGGTTTCTGCTTACTCATATGGGCCGCAATGGCCACGCGCAGGTCGTTGGATTGCAACATAGCCGAGTTCCAGGTGGCAACGTATTCCAGGCCGTCATTGACTGTGTGGTCACGCATGTAGCTGATCATGGCCTTGGTGCCGGTGACGGCAATCGGCGACTTGGCGGCGATTTGATGGGCCAGGTCCATGACACCCGCCAGCAGGCTTTCATGATCGGCAAACACGCGATTGACCAGGCCGATGCTGCGCGCTTCTTCAGCGCCGAACTGACGGCCGGTGTAGGCCAGTTCACGCAGCATCCCGTCGCCAATAATGCGCGGCAGGCGTTGCAAGGTGCCGACGTCGGCGGCCATGCCGATGTCGATTTCCTTGATCGAGAATTGCGCGTCCTCGGCTGCATAGCGCATGTCGCACGCGCTGATCAGGTCGATGGCGCCGCCAATGCAGTAGCCCTGGATCGCCGCCAGCACGGGCTTGCGGCAAGTGTCCACGGCGTTGAACGAAGCTTGCAGCTCGAGAATCTTGCGGCGCAGCAGGCGCGCATTGCGACCCACGTCCTTGCCAAAATCATTGGCGATCGAGGCCAGCATCATCAGGTCGATGCCCGAGGAAAAATGCTTGCCCGCGCCGCTGAGCACCACGGCACGCACGGCGTCGGTCTCGTCGACCCATTGGAAGATGTCGATGATTTCGGTCCAGAACGCCGCGTTCATGGCGTTGATCTTTTCCGGGCGATTGATCTGCACATGGGCAACGTTGCCGCTGAGTTCGACAACGAAGGCTTGGTATTCGGACATGGCAGTGATCCCTGACTGGCGATTGAGAAAGGCCAGACTATATCAAGGGTGCGCCACGGCGCATCGGCCAAAAACGGGACTGACCACGGTGAGGGAAAAGACGCTGGATAAAACCCGATGCACAGGCCATCCTTTGCGCTTTAAGCCGCGTTGTGCGCGGCGCTCGACGTTTTAAGGAAATGCCATGCACGCCCAACCCCTCGCTCCCGCCGATTTCGAATTCATTGACGCCACCTTGCTCAAATACGGCGAAGACCACTCGGTGCTGAACATGGCCGAACTCGACGGTTATTTCACCGCCCTGGTTTCCAGCCCGGCCAAGGTGGATGTGGCCGAGTGGTTCCCGGCAATCTGGGGTGGGCAAAACCCTGAATGGGACAATATGGACGAGGCCCAGGCTTTTCTCGAGCTGTGTGTACGCCATATGAATACCCTGGCCGCGCAATTGGCCACTGACTCCCAGGCATTCAAAGCCCGTTTCGATGAAACCGAACATCAAGGCCAGGCGGTGACCCTTGCCGAGGAATGGTGCTTTGGTTATGTGCGCGGCGTGACAATCGCCAACTGGCCGCCATTGCCCGCTGTACAAGCCGGGCAACTGGAGCGGATTTCCTGCTGCGCCGAACAGGACAATTTCGAACTGCCGGCAGACCTGGATGTAAACGCCCATCAACTGCAGGTCAGCGAAATCGAACCGGCTGCACGGGCGCTGCATGACTACTGGTTGAGCCAGCGCTAAGGCAGTAGGAGCGAGCTTGCTCGCGAAAAACTTCCAGGCGCCGCGTTCATTCAGGAAGCACGCTTATCGTTGACGTTTTCGCGAGCAAGCTCGCTCCTACATTAGGGACGCAGCGCATGCCAATAAATCACGCAGATCACCCACTCACTCGACAAGCATGGCGTGTTTGCCTGATGATTCGGGTCCGCACGTCGGCCACTCCACGCCACCTTGCCTTGACCAGGAGCCTTGTACCTTGAGTTCGCAGAAAACCGTGACCGTTACACCGCCCAACTTCCCCCTCACTGGCAAGGTCGCGCCCCCCGGCTCCAAATCCATTACCAACCGTGCGCTGTTGCTCGCAGCACTGGCCAAGGGCACCAGCCGTTTGAGCGGTGCGCTCAAAAGCGATGACACGCGCCATATGTCGGTAGCCCTGCGGCAGATGGGCGTCACCATCGACGAGCCGGACGACACCACCTTTGTCGTCACCAGCCAAGGCTCGCTGCAATTGCCGGCCCAGCCGTTGTTCCTCGGCAACGCCGGCACCGCCATGCGCTTTCTCACGGCTGCCGTCGCCACCGTGCAAGGCACCGTGGTACTGGACGGTGACGAGTACATGCAAAAACGCCCGATCGGCCCGCTGCTGGCCACCCTGGGCCAGAACGGCATCCAGGTCGACAGCCCCACCGGTTGCCCACCGGTAACGGTGCATGGCGCGGGCAAGGTCCAGGCCAGGCGTTTTGAGATTGACGGAGGCTTGTCCAGCCAGTACGTATCGGCCCTGCTGATGCTGGCGGCGTGCGGCGAAGCACCGATTGAAGTGGCGCTGACCGGCAAGGACATCGGCGCCCGTGGCTATGTGGACCTGACCCTCGATTGCATGCGTGCGTTCGGTGCCCAGGTCGACGCCGTGGACGACACCACCTGGCGCGTGGCCCCCACGGGCTATACCGCCCATGATTACCTGATCGAACCCGACGCTTCCGCCGCCACTTACCTGTGGGCCGCAGAAGTACTGACCGGTGGCCGTATCGATATTGGTGTAGCCGCGCAGGATTTCACCCAGCCCGACGCCAAGGCACAGGCCGTGATCGCGCAATTCCCGAACATGCAGGCCACGGTGGTGGGTTCACAAATGCAGGATGCGATCCCGACCCTGGCGGTGCTCGCCGCATTCAACAATACCCCGGTGCGCTTCACTGAACTGGCGAACCTGCGCGTCAAGGAATGTGACCGCGTGCAGGCGCTGCACGATGGCCTCAACGAAATTCGCCCGGGCCTGGCGACCATCGAAGGTGATGACCTGCTGGTTGCCAGCGACCCCGCTTTGGCTGGCACCGCCTGCACCGCACTGATCGATACCCACGCCGACCATCGCATCGCCATGTGCTTTGCCCTGGCCGGGCTGAAAGTCTCGGGCATTCGCATCCAAGACCCTGATTGCGTAGCCAAGACCTACCCTGACTACTGGAAAGCGCTGGCCAGCCTGGGCGTTCACTTGAGCTACTGACACACAAACCTGTAGGAGCGAGCTTGCTCGCGAAAAACGTTAACCAAAACGCGTGTTTGCTGAATGAATGCGGCGCCTGTGAGTTTTTCGCGAGCAAGCTCGCTCCTACAACTGAACCTTGCCGGGAGCGTCAATGACCCTTCGCCAACCCTGCCCACCCGGCGCCTGTGTCTGCAACCGTGAACAACTGCTGGAAGCTCCCGGCGCTGATCTGCGCATTCTGCAACTGACGCGACAGCAGGAAAAAATCCTGCTGGAGCGCCTGGAAAACCTCAAGAGCCTGCAAGACCTCGAACACTTGCAACAGCGGATGTACGACCAACTCGGCATCCGCGTCCACATCGCGCCCGGGCATACCGAGGTCAAAAGCATGCGCGGGATCCAGATCGTCATCGACGAACTGCCGGGCATGTGCCGCAAGACCCGCCAGTCGATCCCCGCCTCCATTCGCCGTGGCCTGGAGAAAAACCCAGAGATTGCCTACCGCTTGCTCGACGCCCACGACCTGTTTCGCGACGCTTGAATTATCCCGCGACGGCCTCACGCTCAAACAACCCCTGCCCCACGGTCCGGGCCTTGTGCAAATGCGCCTGGGCCGTGCCACTTTCCGAGTCCAACAACAACTCGGAAGTGAGTACCCGCGCCCCGCAATAATCAAAGATGCCGTAGTCGATCTGGGTATTCATGGCCTTGGCATAACCGTGTCGATCGAAGGCGCTTTCGTCAGCCGCCCCCAGGGCCAGCACATGCACGTGCAAATGCCTGAGTTTCTTCTGCACCGGTGTATCGGGGCCGTAATCAATCGCCCAGCCATTGACGAATACGCGGTCGACCCAACCCTTGAGCAACGCTGGCATTGACCACCAGTAGATGGGGAACGCCAGCACCAGCGCGTCGGCGCGGTCTATGCGGGCCTGTTCGGCCTGCACGTCGGCTGGCGGCGTCGCCCGAGTACGGTGCACCCGATGGTCGGCGATGGTGTAGCGTGGATCGAACCCTTCAGCGGCAAGGTCGGCTATTTCAAAGGTGTGGCCAGAGGCGGTCAAGCCCGCGCCCACCTCGGCGGCCACACTGTGGGTGAGAGATTGCGGGTCGTGATGAGCAACTACGATCAGTGCGTGCATGACTTTGACTCCATTTGAGCTTAATCTACTTTTAGTAAGTTACGTCGAATAAGTTACTTTTGGTATATAAGCATGTCAAGCAGTGAATCCCCTGCCCCACGTCGTCGTTTGTCCCGTGAAGATCGCCTGCGCCAGTTACTCGACGTGGCCTGGCAATTAGTGCGTGACGAAGGCACCGACGCCCTGACTCTGGGCCGCCTGGCCGAGCTGGCGGGCGTCACCAAACCAGTGGTTTACGACCACTTCGCTACACGCGCAGGGTTGCTGGCCGCGCTGTATGCAGACTTCGACGCGCGCCAGGACCAGGTATTTGCCGATGCCATCGCCACCAGCAAGGCGACCCTTGAGGACCGCGCGTGGGTTATCGCGTCGTCGTATGTCGATTGTGTGTTGTTGCAAGGTCGGGAAATACCCGGGGTGATTGCCGCCTTGAGCGGTTCGCCGGAGTTGGAAGCATCCAAGCGCGAATACGAGGCGATCTTTCTCGATAAATGCCGAGACGCGCTGTCGCCCTTCACCCACGGCGGCAGCATCTCTCAGGCCGGGTTGCGCGCCATGCTCGGCGCGGCGGAAGCCCTGTCCCATGCGGCGGCCAATGGCGAGATCAGCCGCGAGGAAGCTCAGCAGGAGCTGCTGGAGACTATCCTCGCGATGGTCATGCGCGTCAGGCCGTAGGCAGACGGCCCTGGACGAACAGTTGCGCCTTGCGCGTCAACTGGTCCAGGTGCCGATCACGCTGTTTCTCTGCGTCGACCATGGCGCGCTTGCCGTGTTTTTGCAGCAGGTAGGTGTGGATCTGCCGCACTTCCAGCGAGCTGTAGATTGAGGCCACATCCAACACGCCCATCAACCCATCGGTGCCGTAGTTGCGGGTGTTCATCACGACCTGGGGGCCACGCGCACCGCGTACCTGGAAACCCATGGCTTCGAACACCGCAACCTTCTCTACCGCACAGGCCAGTTCGGCGTGGGGATAACGCGCCAACACTTCGTCCATCATGCTGCGTGCCACACCCTGGCGACGAAAGCCCGCCTGCACCGCCATAAACGCGATGCCACACGCGTGCGGATCATCCTTCACCGGCAGATACAGGCAAAAACCCACCACCGTCTCGTCTTCCATCGCCACGACCAACTCGACGGCGATGCCCTTTTCGCCATTCAACGCCTCAAGGTACAGGTGCACCTCAAACCCGATGGCGTACTGGTAGATGTTGTAGAGCAGATTGCTCGGTGCCAGCGCTACGCTGCTGATATCGGTGAGGTTGTCCACCACCATCTGCAGGATCTGGCTGTTGACCGGTTCGGGGCACGGCGTGGTGTAGCGGGTAAGACTGAACATGCAAATTCCTGGGGTTTCGCGTCAAGGCAGCGGCGATTGTACCTGTTGCGCGCCGATCATGGCCCGCACACCTCGCGCAAACATGCGCGCAGCCAGCGATGGGCCAGGTCGGCGTCCTGCCGCGGGTGCCACAGCATCGCCACGGTAAATGGCGGCAATGTCACCGGCAGCTCAAAGCAGTACAAGCCTCGAGGCGGCACTGTGATATAGCGCTCAGGCACGCTGGCGATCAGGTCGGTATCACGCGCCAGGGCGATGGCCGTGTTGAAACCGGCGACCACGATGCCGACCTGCCGAACCAGACCTTGCGCCTCAAGGGCCTCGTCGATCTGGCCACGGTCCTGCCCACGCCGCGACACGTAGACATGTTGTCCCTGGGCGAAACGCGCTGCGCTAAGAGGGCCGCGGCTCAGAGCATGGCCCTCGCGCACCACGCCCACCAGGCGGTCACGGAACAGCGCCTGGGTCAGCACCTCCGGGCTGGCGCCGGCATCGACCACACCGGTTTCCAGGTCGACGACACCGTCGCGCAGCAACGTACTGTGCTTGTCGCTCTTGTGCACGAAACGCAATCGCACCCCTGGGGCGTCCTGGGCGATACGCGCCAGCAAGGCGGGGCCGAAGCGTTCGACGAACTCCTCGCTAGTGCGCAGGGTGAAGGTGCGCACCACCTCACCCAAGTCCAGGGTGTTTGCCGGGCGCAATACCGCATGGGCGTCCTGCACCAATTGGCTGACCTGTTCACGCAATTGCAACGCCCGGGGCGTCGGTACCAGGCCGCGCCCGGCACGTACCAGCAGCGGATCGCCAGTGGCTGCACGCAAACGCGCCAGGGCCCGGCTCATGGCCGAAGGGCTCAGGCGCAGGCGCTGGGCGGCGCGAGCGACGCTGCCTTCGGCAAGCAACACGTCCAGGGTGATGAGTAAATTGAGGTCGGGCATGGGGTCTCCTTATCAGGCGTTGGATGCAGCTATAACCTGCAACCCCTGCGTCTTCCGCCATCTTAGGCGACGCCGTAGATTTGCGACAGGTGCATTCACTCAAGGAAACGCGCATGCAAACCTCCACACGCGGCGGCCTGGTGGCCTTGTCGCTGTCCATGTTGCTGGCCGCCCTGGGCACCAGCATCGCGAATGTCGGCCTGCCCAGCCTGGCGCACGCCTTCGGTGCCTCGTTTCAGGCCGTGCAGTGGGTGGTGCTCACCTACCTGCTGGCCATCACCGCCGTGATTGTCAGCGCCGGGCGCCTGGGCGACCGTCTGGGGCGCCGGCGCTTGCTGCTGGCCGGGTTGCTGGTGTTTGCCCTGGCCTGCGCCGGTTGTGCCGCCGCGCCAACCCTGTCCTGGCTGATCGGCGCACGGGCATTCCAGGGCCTGGGCGCGGCGATCATGATGGCGATGACCCTGGGCATGGTCGGTGACACGGTCACGAAAGCGAATACGGGCCGAGTCATGGGCCTGCTCGGCACTATGTCGGCACTCGGCACGGCCATGGGGCCGAGTGTCGGCGGAGTATTGCTCAGCCTGTGGAGCTGGCGCGCGCTGTTTCTGATCGGCCTGCCCTTGGCGGGTGTGGCTGCCGCCCTCGCCTACCGTTATTTGCCGGCGGATGCTAACGCCCGCGAAGCTTCGCCAGGCGATACACTCTGGGCGCCCCTGCGCGATGCGCCGTTGCGCGCCGGCCTGGTCATGAGTGTTCTGGTGTCGGCGGTGATCATGGCCACGTTTGTGGTGGGCCCGTTCTACCTGTCCCGTGGCCTGGGCCTCGATCCCGCCTGGATGGGCTTGGCCATGGCCGTCGGGCCAACGGTCGCGGCGGTTACCGGTGTACCGGCGGGTTACCTGACCGATCGCCTCGGCAGCCAACGCCTGACCTTCGTGGGATTGAGCGTGATGCTGTGCGGGGCCCTGTTGCTGTCGCAGGCGTCCGGGCTTGGTGTTTATCTCGCGGCGCTGATCGTGTTGACAGCCGGCTACAGCCTGTTCCAGGCGGCCAACAACACGGCGGTAATGAGCGATATACAGGCGACACGCCGAGGCACAGTGTCCGGCCTGCTGAATCTGTCGCGCAACCTGGGCCTGATTTTCGGCGCCTCAGCCCTCGGCGCGGTGTTCGCCCGCGCCACCCCGGATGTCAGCCATGCCGCGCCCCAGGCGGTGGAAGTCGGCTTGCACGCCACCTTCGCCATGGCGGTAGGTTTGCTGTTACTGGCTGTGCTGATCGCCTGGAGACGCGCACACTCCCTGGCCAGCGCGAAGCAGACAAACGTTGACAAGCTAAAATCGTAACGACTATTGTCTGACAACCTGATCACCAAGGTTTTCCCATGCTTGAGCTCCAGCGCCCCGATTCGCTTGTCGTACGGGTTGTCAGCGCCATTCGCGCAGAAATCGAATCCGGCCAACTGGCCCCGGAGTCGCGCCTGCCGACCGAACAGCAACTGGCCGAACAACTCAACGTCAGCCGCTCCGTGGTGCGTGAAGCCATTGCCCAGCTCAAGGCCGACGGTGTGCTCACCGCCCGCCGTGGCCTGGGCTCGTTTATTTCGCAGACCCCTGCAGGCACGGTGTTTCGGTTTCCACAGCCCAATGGTCGGCGACCTGACCTGGCGCAAATGTTCGAAGTGCGCTTGTGGATCGAAACCCAGGCCGCTTCGATTGCCGCCCAGCGCCGCGACACCGCCGACCTGCAGCGCATGAAAAGCGCGTTGCAGGCCATGCAGGACAACCGCGACGACTTTGAAGCCGCAGCCCTGGCCGATGTGGAATTCCACCGTGCCATTGCCGACGCCAGCAAGAATGACTACTTCGTGGCCTTCCATGACTTCCTCAGGAGCCAGTTGGCCAGTGCGCGTAAAACCGCGTGGGAAAACTCGGCCTCGCGCTTTGCCACCGGTTCGGCCGACGCGACCCTGGAACATCAACAGCTCTACCAGGCCATTGCCGACGGCGACGCCCAGCGCGCCGCTGCCAGTGCCGAGGCGCACCTGCGTGCCGCGGCGCGACGCCTGCAACTGGAATTACCCACCACGAATTGATCCACCTTGTTTGCAGCGTGTCCGTGGACACGCCATTTTTTTAACAAAAACATTAGTCTGACAACCTGATAAGCAGACTGAAATGTACAGCCTAGGTACCCAGCAATGATTCATGACTTTTGCATTATCGGCGGCGGCATTGTCGGCCTGGCCACCGCCATGGAGCTGCTCAAGCGCCAACCCGGCGCGTCGCTGGTGATCCTGGAAAAAGAGTCGGTACTGGCCAGGCACCAGACCGGCCACAACAGCGGCGTGATCCATGCCGGCATCTACTACGCACCCGGCAGCCTCAAGGCCGATTTGTGCAAGCGCGGCGCCGAAGCCACCAAGCAGTTCTGCCGCGAACACGGGATCAAATTCGAGGTGTGCGGCAAGCTGCTGGTGGCCTCAAGCCCGCTGGAAATGCAACGCATGGAAGCGCTGTACGCCCGTGCCCAGCTCAATGGCATGCAGGTCGAGCGCCTGAATGCCGAACAACTGCGCCAGCGTGAACCGAACATCGTCGGCCTCGGCGGCTTGTTTCTCGATGCCACCGGGATTGTGGATTACCGCCAGGTGTGCGAGACCATGGCCCAGGTGATTCGTCGCAACGGTGGGCAGATCTGCCTGGAACGCACCGTCACTGCCATCCACGAAAACACCGATACGGTCACCGTCAACACCGAGGGCGAGACCTGGCAGGCCCGCCACCTGGTGGTGTGCGCCGGCTTGCAGTCGGACCGCCTGGCCCGGCTGGCCGGCATCCGCATCGACCATCAGATCATCCCGTTTCGGGGCGAGTACTTCCGCCTGCCCGCCGCCAAGAACAACATCGTCAACCATCTGATCTACCCGATCCCTGACCCGGAGCTGCCCTTCCTCGGCGTGCACCTGACCCGCATGATCGACGGCAGCGTCACCGTCGGCCCGAATGCCGTGCTGGGCCTGGGCCGCGAGAACTACCGCAAGTTTTCGGTGAACTGGCGCGACGTGGCGCAGTACGCCAGCTTCCCGGGTTTCTGGAAAACCCTCTGGCAAAACCTCGGTTCGGGCACCACCGAGATGAAGAACTCCTTGTTCAAGTCCGGCTACCTGGAGCAGTGCCGCAAGTACTGTCCGTCCCTGACCCTCGATGACCTGCTGCCCTACGAGGCCGGTATCCGTGCCCAGGCAGTGATGCGCGACGGCAGCCTGGTGCACGACTTTCTGTTCGCCCAAACCTCACGAATGCTGCATGTGTGCAATGCGCCCTCGCCGGCCGCCACCTCGGCCATGCCCATCGGCGCGATGATCGCCGACCGCCTGTTCCACCCCCAGTAACACCGCACCGCCCGCTCACCCAACAATAACTACAAAGACCCAGAAGGAAGTCCAGCATGTCGGCATCCGCCTCCATCCCCGGTACCGAAACGCCCGAACAAACCCGCAAGCGCCTGCGCAAAGTCGCCGCGGCCACCATCTTCGGCTCGATGCTGGAGTGGTACGACTTTTACCTGTACGCCACCATGGCGGCGATTGTGTTTTCGAAGATCTTCTTCGATAACAGCGACCCGAAGACTGCCACGCTGATGGCCTTTTCGACCTTTGCCATCGGCTTTATCGCCCGCCCTTTCGGCGGCATCCTGTTTGGCTACCTGGGCGACAAGTTCGGGCGCAAGCAAGTGCTGGTGCTGACCTTCTGCCTGATGGGCGTGTGCACCACCTTGATCGGCTTGATCCCCAGCTACGCCTCCATCGGCATCTGGGCCCCGATCCTGCTGGTGTTTATCCGCATCATCCAGGGCCTGGGCGCGGGTGCCGAGTTGTCGGGGGCGGCGGTCACGTCCTACGAGCATGCCTCCCAAGGCAAGCGTGGCAGCCAGGGCGCCTGGCCGGCACTGGGCCTGAACCTGGGCCTGTTGCTGTCCTCGCTGACCATTTACCTGCTGACCATCAACGGCAACGAGTTCCTGTTGGCCGGCGGCTGGCGCATTCCGTTTATCTGCAGCATCGTGCTGGTGGGCGTCGGCCTGTGGGTGCGCAACAGCATTCCGGAAACCCCACAGTTCGAAGCGCTGAGCAAGGAAAAAGCCAGAGCCAAGCCATCGCCCCTCAAGGCCTTGTTCAAGAACGACCTCAAGGGCCTCGCCGTGGTGTTTTTTGTCGCGATTGGCTACAACGCCCTGAGCTACATCTTCAAGACCTTCTCCCTGGCGTACCTGACCCAATTCAAAGGCGTGGACGTGCATGTCACCTCGCTGTCGGTGACCATCGCCAGCCTGGTAGCCATCGTCGCCGTGCCCTGCTTCGGCTGGCTGTGTGACAAGTGGAGCAGCAAGGCCGTGTTGATGCTCGGCGGGCTGTGCTCGCTGTTGTTCGCCTACCCGTTCCTGGCCCTGCTCAACAGTGGTGAAAGCCTGATGATTTACCTCGCAATCGGTGTGGGCACCGGTATCCTCGCGCCGATGATGTTTGCGCCCCAGGGCTCGTTCCTGAGCCGGCAGTTCCCGACGCAAACGCGCTCTTCGGGTTTTGGCACCGGGCGGGAAATCGGCACCGCCATTGCCGGTGGCCTGGCACCGCTGGGCGCGCTATCTATGGTAGCGGCCTCGGCCACCCACTCCACCGATGGCGTGGTGGTGATCCTTGCGATTTCTGCCTTGTTGGTGGTGGTGTTTGCCCTTTGCGATCAGGGCGCGAAACACTCGGCATTCAAGAACTGAGCAAAAAAGTTCGGACCAACGGGTGCATGGATGCACCTGGATCGCGCATCATGGGCACTTTCAAGCTCAAGGGTAACGTCCATGCGCGTTCTGTCATTGATGATGGGTCTTGCGACGCTGGCCGCCACTACGGTGTTCTGCGCCAGCGCGATGGCGAATGAAGAAAGTCAGTTAGTCCAACAGATCAACCAATACCGCAGCCAGGTGCAACGCTGCGGTGACCAGGGTTCCCAGGAGCTGCCGCCGCTGACCAGCGATACACGGCTGGTGTTGCCGGCCTCCAATGTCGGCGATTTGCAGCAGTCGCTGGCGCGGGCTGCGTACCCGATGGTGAACGTGCAGGCCATCAGTCTGTCCGGTCCCAAGGATGCCGAGGCTGCGATGAAAGCGGTGCGCGAGAGCTTTTGCCGCGTAGTGCTCGATCCGCAATTTGTCGACATCGGGGTCAGCAACAGCGGCCAGGACTGGCGCATCGTGCTGGCTCGCCCATTGGTGACCAGCGGCCTGGGCGATTGGCAGACCGAAGGCAGAAAACTGCTCGACCTGATCAACACCGCCCGTGCCGAGCCGCGCCAGTGTGGCACCCAGGCGTTCACCGCCACGGCGCCCCTGTCGTGGAACGACACCCTGGCCGGCGCAGCCAACAGCCATACCCGCAACATGGCCAACGGCAATTTCTTCGACCACCTGGACCCCGACGGCCGTACGCCCGGCGACCGCGCCGAGTTGGCGGGGTATATCGCGAAGAATATTGGTGAAAACATCGCCGCCGGCCTCGACACGCCGCGCAAGGTCGTCGACGGTTGGCTCGCCAGCCCCGGCCACTGCGCCAACCTGATGAACCCGCAATTTCGCGAATTGGGTGCCGCCTACGCCATGGACCCCAAGAGTGACGCGGGCATCTATTGGACGGGCTTATTCGGCACGCAATAAGGTTGAGCGCCGGCCCAACCCGGCCAATAATGACGGCGTGCAAATAGACAATGAAATCAAAGTGCTATCAGGGAGATAATTGCGCTGAACTGAATGCGGTCATTCCGGTCTGTTGCTAGTCGGCCTGACTCTTCAAAGCTAAACAATACGTAGCAAGCAAGGTGTGAACCCCATGATGAATTGGCTGCAAGGCAGCAGCGAAATGGCAGAGCGGGTTCGTCAGCACGATTGGGCCAATACGCCCCTGGGGCCACTTGAACACTGGCCCGATGTGTTGAAGACAACCGTTGCGCTGTGCTTCGCGTCGAGTTTCCCCCAGGCCATCGTCTGGGGGCCTCAGTTGATTACTCTCTACAACGACGCGTTCACGCCGATCCTGGGTAGCAAACCCGACGCCTTGGGCCGCCCGTTCAACGAGATCTGGCACGAGGTGTGGGACGATATCAGCCCTATCGCCGACGCCGCGTTCGATGGGCACGCCACCTATATCGAAAACTTCCCGCTGTTGATCCAACGCAACGAAGCGCCGGAACAAGCCTATTTCACCTTTTGCTACAGCCCGATTCGCAATGCCCAAGGCGTGGTGGTCGGTTTGCTCGACACGGTGACCGAAACAACCGCCACGGTATTCCTGGCCCGTCGCCTGGCAGTGCTGGACGCCATCGGCAACAGCGTGGTCAATGCCACCGACGCCGAAACCATCCTGACGTCTACGACCCGCCTGCTGGCCGAACATCTGCAGGTATCCATCTGTGCCTACGCCGACATGGACGAGGATGAAGATGGCTTTACCATTCGCGGCGACTGGTCGGCGCATGGCTCGCCGAGCATCATCGGGCATTACAGCCTCGCGGCGTTCGGGGAATGCGCGGTCAACTGCCTGCGTGCCGGCGAGCCACTGGTGATACGCAATAATCTGATCGAGTTGCCGCCCCATGACGCCGCGAGCTTCCAGGCACTGGGGGTGACAGCCACTATTTGCATGCCGTTGATCAAAGACGGGCGGCTCACCGCGCTGATGGCCGTGCACGACAAACTGCCGCGCTTTTGGTCATCCTATGACATGGCGCTGGTGGGCGAAGTCACCGAGCGTTCCTGGGCGCATATCGAGCGCGTACGCGCCGATGCCGCCGTGCGCGAGGGCCTGGCCGCCTATACAGAGCTCAATGCCAGCCTGGAACAGCGCGTGAATGAGCGTACCCATGCGCTGGCCGAGGCCGAAGCCGCACTGCGCCAGTCACAGAAGCTGGAGGCCATCGGCCAACTGACCGGCGGCGTCGCCCATGACTTCAACAACCTGCTGACCATTATTCGCTCGTCGGTGGACTTCCTGCGCCAGCCCGGCCTGTCCGAGGAGCGTCGGCAACGCTACATGTGCGCGGTGTCCGACACCGTCGAGCGGGCCAGCAAGCTCACCAGCCAACTGCTCGCCTTTGCCCGGCGCCAACCACTGAACCCGCAGGTGTTCGATGTCGGCCAGCGCGTGCAAAATATCGGCGAGATGCTCGAGAGCGTTACCGGTGCACGCATTCATGTGCAGGTTAAATTGCCCGATCAGCCCTGCTATGCGCGCATCGACCCCAGCCAGTTCGAAACCGCACTGATCAACATCGCCCTCAACGCCCGCGATGCGATGGACGGCCAGGGTACCCTGACCCTCAAAGTCGCCAGCGAGCAAACGCTGCCACGTATTCGTGGGGATGCCGAGTCGTGCATGCCCTACATCACCATTTCCCTGGCCGACACCGGCAGCGGGATTCCCAGCGACACCTTCGAGCGCATCTTCGAGCCGTTCTTCACCACCAAGGCCGTGGGCAAAGGCACCGGCCTGGGCCTGTCGCAGGTATTCGGCTTTGCCAAGCAGTCAGGCGGCAATATCGATGTGGCCAGCACCCTCGGCCAAGGCACGGTGTTTACCTTGTATCTGCCGCAAGTCGAAGGCGAAGCGGCGCCGGATCAACACACCCCTGCAGATCTGCCAGCGCCGCAGGAGGCTGCTCATCAACATGTGCTGATCGTTGAGGACAACTTAGAGGTGGGACGCTTCGCCAGCCAGATCCTCAAGGACCTGGGTTACCAGACCACCTGGGCGACCAATGCCGAACAGGCGCTGAACCTCGCTGGCAATGACGTCCAGGGGGTCGACGCGATTTTCTCCGACGTGGTGATGCCCGGCATGACCGGCGTGGCCATGGCCAGGTTGCTGCGCCAGCGCCGCCCCGACCTGCCCGTGGTACTCGTCTCTGGCTACAGTGAGGAACTGGCAGACAGCGGCTACGAAGGCTTTGAGTTCCTCGCCAAGCCCTACTCCGCCGACCAAGTTGCGCGGGTGCTGGCAAAGGCGATGTGCAAGGATCAGTCGACGACCGCTACCTGATTGCGACCCGATGCCTTGGCCTGGTACAGGGCCTTGTCGGCGCTGTTCATCAAGGCGTTCAAATCCAGAGGCTGAGTGCAGGTCGATGCTACGCCCAGGCTTGCGCTCACCCCTTGTACCGGGTCGGCGGGCAAATCATGAATCGTCTGGATCAACTCCTCGGCGATGCTGCGTGCGGTCTCCAACGAGGTATTGGGCAGCAATACCGCAAACTCTTCGCCCCCCAGGCGACCGTAGATATCGGTCTGGCGAAAGGACGCACTGATCACCGCGCCAATCTGGCGCAACACCTGGTCGCCGGCCTGGTGGCCGTAGGTGTCATTGATGGCTTTGAAGTGGTCCATGTCCATCATCAATGCACACAGCGGCTGCTGCTCGCGAAGGCACTGGGCATACAGCAATTGGGCCTGTTCGTAGAACGCCCGACGGTTCATCAGCCCGGTTAACTCATCGGTCTGGGCGGCACGGGTGGAAATATGATGAGCGCGCTCCATTTGCCTCGTTAGACGGAAGGCTTTTTCCAGGGCATCGGACAGCTTGCGCGTCGCACCGACCACAAACGAAGCAAACACCAGCACCGCCAGCGCCACGCCAACCTGCATCGGCGAAGGCTGAAACAGCATCCATACCGTACAGGGAAGCAACACCAGCGCCATCGAGCCCAGCGTCATGTAGCGATAGGCTGAATAACAGGACACCGCGCTGACCGACATGCCCACGGTAAACAGCATCACCAGCACCTGGGACAAGCGGTCATCGACCGGCATCACCGCCAGCGCCCCGCCGCCCCAGATACCCGCCGACAGCATCAGCGTGACCCAGTAGTGGCGCTCCCAACGTGCGGGTGTGCGCCCCGCGTCAGGGCAGCGAAACCATTGCACAAACAGATGCAGGCGCACCAATGACGAGCCCGCCAGCAGTACCAACCACACCAGAATGACCTGCTGATCGAATCGATCCCAGCACAGCCAGCAGAGCATGACGGCGCCCAGGTAGCTGCCGAAGATCGCCGAGAATGATTGACGAAAGAGCTGGTGCAAACGGTCGGTTCGCACCTGCTCTTCGATGGAGTGACCCTGATCTTGCCCGAGGCTATGCATGGGGTTGGCCTGTTTGACCGGCGACGGCAAAGGCGCCATTGTGGCACCTTGCCAGCAAGCCGAACAGCGGCATACGCTGCGCTAGAGCGTTTCAGGCTCTTGAGGTCGCAAAATGAGCACGCCCAGGGGCGGCAGGTTCAACGACAGCGACACCGGTTGCCCATGGCGCGGCTCATCCTGGGTAAACACGGCCCCGCCATTCCCGTAGTTGGAGCCCGCGTAGGTATCGGCATCACTGTTGATCACCTCACTCCACCGCCCGCCAAACGGCACACCGACTGCGTAGCCTTCACGGGGCACCGGGGTGAAGTTGGCAACCACCAACACCGGCTTGCCATCCTTGCTCCAGCGCAGCCAGGCGTAGACGCTATTGATCGCGTCATCACCGATCAGCCATTGGAAGCCCTGGGGCGCATCGTCCTGTTCGTGCAGCGCCGGCTCTTCGCGGTACAGGCGGTTCAAATCGCCTACCAGCTTCTGCACCCCACGGTGCTCGGGGTACTGCAGCAAATACCAATCCAGTTGCTGATCGTGGTTCCACTCGCGCCATTGGCCAAATTCGCAGCCCATGAACAGCAACTTCTTGCCGGGGTGCATCCACATGAAACTGAGGTAGGCGCGCAGGTTGGCAAATTTCTGCCAGCGGTCGCCGGGCATCTTGTCGATCAGCGAGTGCTTGCCGTGCACCACCTCATCATGGGAAATCGGCAGGATAAAGCGCTCCGACCAGGCGTACACCAGCCCGAAACTCAGCTCGTTGTGATGATGGGCGCGGTACACCGGGTCTTGCTGGATGTAATGCAGGGAGTCGTGCATCCAGCCCATGTTCCATTTGTAATTGAACCCCAGGCCACCCTGTTGGGTAGGCTGGCTGACGCCAGGCCAGGCCGTGGACTCTTCGGCAATCACCAAGGCGCCCGGGGCTTCAAGGGCAACCACGTCGTTCAGGTGCCGCAAGAAGTCGATGGCTTCCAGGTTCTCGCGACCGCCATGGCGGTTGGGCACCCATTCACCGGCCTTGCGCGAATAATCGCGATACAGCATGGAGGCCACTGCGTCCACGCGCAGGCCATCGACGTGGAAATGCTTGAGCCAGTGCAAGGCCGACGCGAGCATGAAACCGTGGACCTCGGTGCGGCCCAGGTTGTAGATCAGCGTGTCCCAGTCCTGGTGAAAGCCTTCCAGGGGGTTGGCGTATTCGTACAGAGCGGTACCGTCAAATTGCGCCAGGCCGTGGGTATCGGTGGGGAAATGCGCGGGTACCCAATCAAGGATCACGCCGATATCGGCCTGATGGCAGGCATTGACGAACCAGGCAAAGTCTTCCGGCGAGCCAAAGCGAGCACTGGGGGCAAACTGGGATAACGCCTGATAGCCCCAGGAGCCACCAAAGGGGTGTTCCATGATCGGCATCAGCTCGATATGGGTGAAGCCCAATTGTTGAACGTAAGGAATCAGCCGCTCAGCCAGTTCGCGCCAGCCATATTGACGGGCCACTTCACCGGCCTCGTCCAGCTCGCACTGCCAGGACCCCACATGCAGCTCGTAGATCGACAACGGCGCAGTGGTTTTCTGCTTGTCTCCCCGCGATTGCATCCACTCATGGTCCTGCCAATCCACTTGCAAAGGTGCGGCGACCTTCGAGGCGGTGTCCGGCGGCAGTTGGGTGGCCAACGCCACAGGGTCGGCCTTGAGCGGCAAAATGCCGTGGGCACCGAGAATTTCATACTTGTAGGCCGCGCCCGGCTGCAAGCGTGGGATGAAGATTTCCCACACGCCCGATGGATGGCGCAGGCGCATCGGGTGGCGGCGCCCGTCCCAGATATTGAAGTCGCCCACCACCGAAACCCGCCGTGCGTTCGGCGCCCAGACGGCAAAGCGCACGCCTTGCACGCCGTCGACGCTGACCACCTGAGCCCCCAGGCAGTTGCCCAGGTCACGGTGATTGCCTTCGGCAAACAGGTACAGGTCCATTTCCCCCAGCAGCAATTGGCTGAAGCTGTAGGGATCTTCGGTGATCTGCTCACCGCCGGCCCACTGGATTTTCAGCAGGTAGGGCTGGCGAGTGCTGAAGTGCCCAATAAACAGGCCTGGCACCTGGGTGGCATCGAGGCTGCCAAACGGCTCACCTGTGTCACGCGCCAGTACCTGGACACTCAGGGCCTCGGGCAGGAACGCACGGATAAACTGGCCGCCCTGCTCGTCATCATGGGGCCCCAGGATCGAAAAAGGATCGGGGTGCTCGGCGCGCACCAGCGCATCGACGTCCTTGGACGCCGGCATTGCAGTCAACTTGGGCTGCAGCGGTTCTCTCTGTGTAAAACTCATGACGTCTCCCCACCGCGTACAGGTTTAGATATAGGTGTCAGCCCGCTCAGCAAGCCGTGCAGCCCTTGCAGGGGCACCGGCAGCCAGGTCGGGCGGTTTTCTGCTTCGTAGGCCACTTCGTACGCGGCCTTTTCCAGGCTGAACAAGGTCAGCGCTGCGTCTTGGCCGTTGGCATCCTGCCAGTCATGCGCCAGTGTAGACGCAGCGGCCTGGTAAGCCTGGGTAAATGCTACGCGGGCTTCATTCAGGTAGCGGTCGGTCACGCGTTTACGCGCAGCGTTCGCTTCTGGCGTGTGATCCACCCCCTGCACATTCAGCGCCATCGCCGCGGCATAATCGAAGGAACGCAGCACACCGCTCACATCTTTATAAGGGCTGTGTTTGCCGCGCCGCTCATGCAGCGGTCGCGCCGGTTCGCCCTCGAAGTCGATCAAGTAGGCATCACCCTTGACCACCAATACCTGGCCCAGGTGCAAGTCACCGTGGACGCGAATGCGCAACCCGCCCGCCGTGGCTTTGGCCAACGCCTGGACATGCGCCGCGATGGCTTTTTTCTGCGCCAGTAATTCACTGACCAACGCCTGGTCGGCGGGGTTCAACTGGCTTTGATTAAGCTTGAGCAACTGCAAGGCGCGGTCGATCTGGGCGCCGACATCCTTGGCCCAGGCTTGGGTGTCTTTGGCTGTGGTGGGTTCGGGTTTGAAAGCTTTGTCGGCGGTTGGCGCACCCAACACCAGGTGCATTTCACCCAGGCGCTGACCGAGCAAGCCGGCAAAGTCCGCCAGTTCGCCGAGGGCGTTGTAGTGCTGTTCCTGTTCAGAGATCGCGTCGGCCAGCTCATCGCGGATCGCGCGCTCCAGGTTGTTCTGGGTCCAGCTCCGGGCATCGCCCTGATTGCTCAGGTAACCCTGGGCAATCATCAGCAGGTTGTCCTGCCCCTGCCCGTCGCGGCGGCTCATAAAGCCCAACAGCGGCGAGATATTCGGGTAGCCGGCGGCGGTCAGGTAGGCACTCATTTCCAGCTCCGGGTGCACACCGGCGCTGACTTTACGAATCAGCTTGAGCACCAGGCTGTCACCGACCACCACCGAGCTGTTGGACTGCTCGGCAGACAAATAACGCACCGGCGATTCACGGGTCAGTTGCAGTGCGTCCAAGTGCTCAGTCGCCTCGAACCGCAGATCGCCGTCAGGGGTATTGAGCACGGTGCCGGCCTGCATGGCCTGGATCACCTCAAGGATAAAATGCTCAAGGCTGAAGGCATCGGTCACCAAACCTACCTGGCGGGTGCGTCGTACTCGGGCCAACGCCAATTGCTGGGGCAAGGCGCTGGTGAACTGGTCTTCGCCAAGGAAGCCCAAGGGCAGTTGGTAGCGGCTGACCTGGCCAGCACTGGTCACTTCGATCTCGCTGAGCAACACCGGATGCTGCGGGTCGCCAAAACGCACGCCATAAGCGATGTGCACCGTGTCGATTGCCGTATCTTTGCCGGCAAACCAGCGACGCTTGGGCAGCCAGGCGGGCAGTGAAGTCTGTTCCAGGCTGGTGCGGCAAGGTTCTTCCAGTAACTCTTCCATGCGTTTTTTCAGTACCAAAGTGGTGAAGTCGGGCATGCTTTGCGCCGGTTCCACATGCCAGCTGGGCATCTGGTTTTCCGCTGCCAGCACGAACCAATAGAAACCATAGGGCGCCAGGGTCAGCAGGAAATTCAGCTGGCCGATCGGCGGGAAGGCATTACCGCCGAGCATCTCTACCGGCACCATGCCGGCAAAGGCCGACAGGTCCAGCTCCGCCGCCTGGGCGCTGCGCGACACATTGGCTACGCACAGGATGATCTCGGTGTGGCCGTCTTCGCCGGTGTATTCACGGGTGTAAGCCAGGATGCGCCTGTTAGTCGGCGAGAGCATCTTCAGGCTGCCACGGCCAAACGCCTTGGACTGCTTGCGCACTGCGAGCATGCGCCGGGTCCAGTTGAGCAATGAGTGCGGGTCCTGGGCTTGGGTCTCGACGTTGACCGACTGGTAACCGTATTGCGGGTCCATGATCGGCGGCAACACCAGGCTGGCCGGGTCGGCACGGGAAAACCCGCCATTGCGGTCGATGGACCATTGCATGGGCGTGCGCACGCCGTCACGGTCGCCCAGGTAGATGTTGTCGCCCATGCCGATTTCATCGCCGTAGTACAGGGTCGGCGTGCCCGGCATCGACAGCAACAGGCTGTTGAGCAATTCCACCCGCCGACGATCCCGCTCCACCAGCGGCGCCAGGCGTCGCCGAATACCCAGGTTGATACGGGCGCGGCGGTCTGCGGCGTAGTAGTTCCACAGGTAGTCGCGCTCTTTGTCGGTGACCATTTCCAGGGTCAGCTCATCATGGTTGCGCAGGAAAATTGCCCACTGGCAGTTGGCGGGAATCTCCGGGGTCTGGCGCAGAATGTCCGTGATGGGGAAGCGATCTTCCTGGGCCAACGCCATGTACATGCGCGGCATCAGTGGAAAGTGGAACGCCATGTGGCATTCATCGCCGTCATCACCCTTTCTGTCGCCAAAGTACAGCTGCGTGTCTTCGGGCCACTGGTTGGCTTCGGCCAGCAGCATGCGGTCGGGGTAATGGGCGTCGATCTCGGCGCGGATCTGCTTGAGGACGTCGTGGGTTTCCGCCAGGTTTTCGTTGTTGGTGCCGTCCCGTTCGATCAGGTAGGGAATGGCGTCCAGGCGCAGGCCGTCGATGCCCAGGTCGAGCCAATAGCGCATCACCGACAGCACCGCTTTCATGACCTGCGGGTTATCAAAGTTGAGGTCGGGTTGGTGCGAGTAAAAGCGGTGCCAGAAGTACTGGCCGGCCACCGGGTCCCAGGTCCAGTTGGACTTTTCGGTGTCGAGGAAAATAATGCGTGTGCCGTCGTATTTCTGGTCATCATCCGACCACACGTAGAAGTCCCGTGCGGCCGAGCCTGGCTTGGCCTTGCGCGCGCGTTGGAACCAGGGGTGCTGGTCGGAGGTGTGGTTGATCACCAGTTCAGTGATCACGCGCAACCCGCGTTGGTGGGCTTGGGCAATAAAGCGCTTGGCGTCGGCCATCGTCCCGTAGTCGCTGTGCACGCCGCGGTATTCGGCAATGTCGTAGCCGTCATCACGCCGGGGAGACGGGTAGAACGGCAGCAGCCAGATGGTGTTCACGCCGAGGTCGGCGATGTAGTCGAGCTTGGCGATCAGCCCGGCAAAGTCACCAATGCCGTCGTTGTTGGAGTCGAAATAGGATTTGACGTGAACCTGGTAGATCACCGCGTCTTTGTACCAGAGCGGGTCTTTGATAAAGGTGGCTGCCTTGGGTTTCTTGGCCATTGCAAACTCCTGAAAATACAAAGTTCTCGAGGATCGTTCCCACGCTCCGCGTAGGAACGCAGCCCCGGACGCTCCGCGTCCCAAGCGCGACGCAGAGCGTCAAGCGAGGCATTCCCACGCAGAGCGTCAAGTGAGACGTTCCCACGCAGAGCGTCAAGTGAGGCGTTCCCACGCAGAGCGTGGGAACGAGCACTCAGGATGTACTGATGCGCCAGATCCCGAACGGCATCTGCGGCTCCAGCCGGGTCCATTGGGTCTTGCCGTACCAGGTCCAGCGGTGGCCGTTCATCAAGTCTTCGCCCTGGGTCTGGGCATCGTCGGGCAAGCCCATCTCCCACAGCGGCAATTCAAAGTGGGCTTCCTGGACGTTGTGCGGGTCGAGATTGACGGCGACCAGAATGAAATTGCTGCCGTCTTCGCTGCGCTTGCCGAAATACAGAATGTTGTCGTTCCAGGCGTTGTAGAGCTTGAGCCCCAGGTGCGTGTGCAACGCCGGGTTCTGGCGGCGGATGCGGTTGAGCTGGGCGATCTCGGCGATGATGTTGCCCGGCGCGGTGAAGTCCCGAGGTCGGATTTCGTACTTCTCCGAGTCCAGGTATTCCTCTTTGCCCGGCACCGGCGCGGCTTCGCATAACTCGAAACCCGAATACATTCCCCACAGGCCCGAGCCCATCGTGGCCAGCGCAGCGCGGATCAGGAAGCCTGCGCGACCGGACTCATGCAGGAAACCCGGATTGATGTCCGGCGTATTGACGAAGAAGTTCGGGCGGTAGCACTCACGCCAGGGCGACTGGTTCAGTTGGGCAAGGTACTCGCTCAGCTCAGCCTTGGTGTTGCGCCAGGTGAAGTAGGTATAGCTCTGGGAATAGCCGACCTTGCCCAGGCGCGCCATCATCGCCGGTGTGGTGAAAGCTTCGGCGAGGAAGATCACCTCCGGGTACTTGGCACGCACGTCGCTGATCAGCCATTGCCAGAACGGCAGCGGCTTGGTGTGCGGGTTGTCGACGCGAAAGGTCTTCACGCCCTCTTCCACCCAGCCCACCACGATGTCACGCAGCTCGGTCCACAGGCTGGGGATGGCATCGGCCGCATAGAAATCGACGTTGACGATGTCCTGGTACTTTTTCGGCGGATTTTCCGCGTATTTGATCGTGCCGTCCGGGCGCCAGTTGAACCAACCCGGATGCTGTTTGAGCCACGGGTGGTCCTGGGAGCACTGGATGGCGAAATCCAGGGCGATTTCCAGGCCGTGGTCGGCAGCAGCCTTGACCAACCGGCGGAAATCATCGCGAGTGCCCAACTGAGGGTGAATAGCCTCGTGACCGCCCTCCTCACTGCCAATGGCGTAGGGGCTGCCAGGATCATCAGGGCCGGCGGTGAGTGAGTTGTTCTTGCCCTTGCGGTGGCTACGGCCGATGGGGTGGATCGGCGGGAAATACAGCACGTCGAAGCCCATGTCGTGAATCATCGGCAAGCGTGCGTGCACGTCGTTAAAGGTGCCGTGCCGCGCCGGATCGTCGGTGATCGAGCGGGGAAACAGCTCGTACCAGCTGGCAAATTGTGCGGCTTCACGTTCCACGTCAATCGGGTACGCGGGGCTGACGCTCAAATAGGCGCGATGGTCGGCCTGGGTCATCAGGTGTGCACTGTCTTCGTGCAGGAACAACGCCACCTGCTCAGTTTCCAACAGGCCGGAAAGCTCATGGTGCAACAGCATCAAGCGGTCACGCAGTTCGTTGTCACTGCGTTCGGCGGCCTGCAGCACCAGGCTACGGCCCTCCTGCAACTCCAGGCTGACGGGCACGCCAGCTTCATGCTTCTTGCGCAGTTCGTAACAGAAGCTGGCAAAGGTATCGATCCAGGCTTCGATGCAGTACTCATGACGGCCTTGGTGGGCCACGGTAAACGCGCCCTCCCAACCGTTGTTGCCGATATCAAGCATGACTACGCTGTGCCAGCTTTCGTCTCCCAGGGCGCGCCAGCGGATCAACACCGCCAGTTTATCGTGGCCATCGGCGAACACTTTGCTGGTGACATGAACCCGCTGGCCCACCACCGCCTTGACGGCAAACTCCCCGTTGTCGATGACCGGCATGGTGCTTTCGATCGCGATCCTGGGTAGCAGCAGCGCCTGCGACAACGGCAGCACGGAGTCTTCTGGAACCAGTGTTTCGGCAGTCATCGAGCAGCTTCCCCTTACGCCCTTTGGACGCTCTTTGCTTGATACGAATTCAGGTACGGCGACGCTATCCTTGAGCTGGGCCGTTTAAAGTCCGAGCCTGGGCGCTGCCCAAAAGTTCAGGTGGATATACCGCCCCTGGGCGGGAATCATTTCCAGCAGGCAATGGTCCACCAACAGAGCAAAGCACAAACGAGGCCATACCCATGAGCATCCCGACACCTCCTGAACCCGAAGATCCGAATATCGACGCCCCCCCACTGCCCCCGCCCGAACCGGAACGCGACCCTGAACAGGAGCCGCCTGAAAACCAGCCGCCACCGGTGCAGGAACCGCCCACGACGATGCCGCCGGTTATTGCCTGACTCACAGACACCCAAGCACTTGCCCGTGAAAAAATATCGCGGGCAAGCGCTACTGAGCTTTCCTACTTCAATCACCGACAATACCGAGATCCCGCTCTTGATGAACAAGATAGATTCAGTCACCCGTACGCTGCCTCGCCCCCTTGCCGGCCGCAGACTATCTTGTCCGTTAAGCGAGTACCTTCTATGCGCACCTCACTACTGCCCCCGTTCTCGGATGTTCACGGCATCCAACAGCCGCCAGTCAACGATCATCGGGAAAAACTGAACGATCTGTTCAGGGCCGGCCCAAGCGCAATCATGCGCAGGAAAGAGCCTGACACGCCCGCCTCCGCCCCTTCCAGGGCGCCGCAAACCTTTACCTTGCCCAACCCTGCCCCCTCCGCGAACGTAGAGCCGAAGACGGCCGGTGCCGACGCCACCCAGCTTGCCCAACTTCGTGCGCTGACCAGCCAGCAGAACATTACCAATATGCTGCGCGCGCCCAACTCACACGAGACCTCCGGGCAGGTGACCACGATTCGAAGCCTGTTAAGCAGGGAAAACGTCAAATCCTTGCTGCACGGCCCGGATGCAGACGAAGCGCGTAAACTGATTACCGATGTGAAGGAGCGTTTAGGTCAATCAAGCCTGCAGATGATTCATGACCGATCCTCACATATCGAGGTCCCCGGCTTGAGCCTTGAAGAAATTCGCGAGCGCACCTCCACTCTTGATCCCGAGGCAGGTTTCAACTGCGCTATGCAAATCGAGCGTGATCTACGCATTGAGAAGCTTTCTGCCATACAGCGAATGCGGCAAAGTACGCCTCTGGCTTCAGCCCTCTTCGATATCGGCAAAGAGGCGGACCTCGGCAACCCGCCCCCTCAACCGGATAATCCAACGCCCCCGGCAGAAAGCCTCACACACAACAACAATGTCAGGAATGACAATGGTCAGACCTTCACCTTCCGTAATACCCGTGAATCAAGTTTCGACGCACCTGAGCAAGTGATGGATTTTGACCACCACAGAGACAAACTCGATGTATCGGCAATTAGAAATCAACTCGGCAACACGCCATTGAAATTGGTAGGAAACTTCTCGGGAGCCAGTAGCGAGGTACAGATTCACTATAGCCCGGCTCACAATACGAGCGTGGTGATGATCTCCGGCAACCCGGGAGAGTCGCCCTTTGTGGTGAAAGCCTTAGGTGAGGTGAGATACGGCAACCTCATCACTTGACCTCCTTCATTCATCCTTCTCCAGCAGCTTGACGATCCGTGGCATCACGCTGAATACCGCCAGGGCCAGCAGCGTACTGAGCACCGCCGTCGATTCACGCCCCATTCCCGCCGCAACCCCAATGGCGGCGGTCATCCACAACCCGGCCGCGGTGGTCAGGCCCTTTACATGCTGGCCCTCTTCGTCTTCCTTGCCCTTGAGGATGGTGCCAGCGCCGAGGAAGCCAATGCCCGCGATGACCCCTTGAACCACACGGCTCATGGCATCCGCCTGGCTGCCGGACATCTGCGGCACCAGCACAAATAGCGCGGCGCCAAGCGCCACCAGCATATGGGTGCGCACTCCGGCCGCCTTGCCCTTGTGTTCACGCTCAAACCCCAGGATGCCGCCGAGGATCGCCGCGATCAGCAGGCGCACGGTCACTTGGGTGAGTTGCCGGGCATCGCCAATGTCTGCGAATTCGGCTTGCAGGGTTTGCCACGCCAGATGCCACCAGGCCTCCATGGATGCGCTCCTTTTTATTATGGATAGATAAAGGATGGACAGCGCAGACCGCCAGTCAGTTGCCTGGAACCCGTGCGCATGGCGGCCGCCTAACGCTGCATAGCCCACAAAACGGAGATTGTCATGACCGTACGCATCGAAAATCATCTGTGCTACTTCACCCTCGACGACAATGGCCAGGAACAAAGCCTGCCAGCCACCCGGGTGACCATCCTGACCGATCACGACAAAGCCATGTCTTATCTGGAACTGGCAGGTTCGCGCATCTACATCACCGAAGCCGAGGCGGACGCGCTGACGGTTGAAGGCGCAACCGATGGCCGTGAGCATGTAAAGGCGGACCAACCTGGTTCGGTGATTTAATTGATCTGCATCATCAGACCCGCTTAACCCCTGCACCCCTATGCCCATGGGGTGCAGCAGATTGACGCACAAGAACGCTTCAAGCTGATCTGATCCGCTTTTTATCACGCCACCTGAGTCTGTTATGCAAACAGTCTGTCGCCCATAGTTCGTCGGCCTGATGGAGGCTGATGAGCGAATGACCATGAGCGAACGAATCCCAACCGTGGAAACCTTTGAGCCCATTCACCCCAAGAAAGTGAAGGCCAAATCCAGCGACAACCTGATCCATACCCGCAGCTTTACCGGCTTGTTTCGCACCCTGCGAGTGGGCGGTGCCGGCCTGCTGTTCCTGGCTTTTTTCGGCACTGTGTGGCTGAACTGGGGTGGGCGCCAAGCCGTACTGTGGGACCTGGCCGAGAGCAAGTTCCACATTTTTGGTGCGACGTTCTGGCCCCAGGACTTCATCCTGCTCTCGGCGCTGTTGATCATCTGCGCCTTCGGCCTCTTCGCGATCACGGTGTTTGCCGGCCGCGTATGGTGCGGCTACACCTGCCCGCAAAGCTCGTTCACCTGGCTGTTCATGTGGTGCGAGAAGGTGACCGAAGGTGAGCGCAACCAGCGCATCAAACTTCAGGCCGCCCCCTGGAGCCTGAATAAGCTGGCGAGGCGCTCGGCCAAGCACACATTGTGGCTGGGTATCAGTGTGTTGACCGGGCTGACGTTTGTGGGCTACTTCACCCCGATCCGCCCCTTGGCCGCCGAACTGTTGACGTGGCAGATCGGTGGGGTGAGCCTGTTCTGGGTGCTGTTTTTCACGGGCGCCACCTACATCAATGCCGGCTGGCTACGCGAAGCGGTGTGCATGCACATGTGCCCCTATGCACGGTTCCAGAGCGTAATGTTTGATAAGGACACCCTGACCATTTCCTACGACACCACCCGCGGCGAGCATCGGGGCCCGCGTAAACGTGACGTGCAGCCAGCCGAGGTTGGCCTTGGCGATTGCATCGATTGCCAGTTGTGCGTTCAGGTTTGCCCCACGGGCATCGACATCCGCGACGGCCTGCAAATGGAATGCATTGGTTGTGCGGCCTGCATCGACGCCTGTGATTCGATCATGGATAAAATGGGCTATGCCCGCGGCTTGGTCAGTTACACCAGTGAGCATCAATTGCAGGGTGGCAAGACCCACCTGCTCAGGCCGCGCCTGATCGGCTACAGTGCCGTGCTGCTGGTGATGATCGCGGCGTTGGTGGTAGCGCTGATTGAACGGCCGATGGTGTCGCTGGATGTGACCAAAGACCGAGGCATGTTCCGTGAAAACAGCCAGGGCTTGATCGAAAACATCTACAGCCTCAAGGTGATCAACAAGACCCAGCAGCGCCAGGACTACCGCCTGGAACTGGTGGATGCCGAGGGGTTCCAGCTGCAAGGCAAGACCCAGGTCAGTCTGGCTGCCGGGGAAATTGTCGATATACCGGTGTCGGTGGCGTTGCTGGCGGACACACCGGCCAGCAGCTCTCAAACCCTGCGTTTTAAAGTCACTGATGTGGATGAGCCTTGGATTTATACCGCTGCTGACAGCCGCTTCGTTGCGCCCTTGAATCGCTGAACAACGATAGAGATCAACTGTAGGAGCGAGCTTGCTCGCGAAAAACTCACCGTCGCCGCGTTCATTCAGGAAACACACGTTATCGTTGACGTTTTTCGCGAGCAAGCTCGCTCCTACAGTTCGCCCTGCATACACATTCAAAAAGCTAATCAGGCCGCCATGAAACGCTACGAAAAATTTGCCGACGACATCGCAGAACTGATCCGCTCCGGCGTCCTCGGCCCCGGCCAGCGCGTACCATCGGTACGCTATGCCAGCCAGGCCTACGGCGTCAGCCCGTCCACGGTATTCCAGGCCTATTACTTGCTGGAGCGTCGTGGCCTGATCAGGGCGCGCCCGCGTTCTGGCTACTTCGTCAACACCCACGCGCCGAGCCCGTTTTCCGAGCCGGTGGTGAGTGAGCAGGTGCATGAGTCCACCGATGTGGGTGTCAGTGAGCTGGTGTTCTCGGTACTGGACTCGATCAAAGACCCCAACACCGTGCCCTTCGGCTCGGCCTTCCCCAGCCCCATGCTGTTCCCGCTGCCGCGCCTGGCCCGCTCCCTGGCCAGTGCCAGCCGCGACATGGACCCCCGCCTGGTGGTCACCGACATGTCGCCAGGCAACCCACAACTGCGCCGCCAGATTGCCCTGCGCTATATGGTCGGCGGCCTGATGCTGCCGATGGAGGAGTTGCTGATCACCAACGGCGCCCTGGAAGCACTCAACCTGTGCCTGCAGGCCGTGACCGAACCGGGCGACCTGGTCGCCATCGAAGCGCCGGCGTTCTACGCCTGTTTGCAAGTGCTTGAACGCCTGAAGCTCAAGGCTGTGGAGATCCCGGTGCACCCGCGCGACGGTATTGACCTGAACGCCCTGGCCCAAAGCCTTGAGCGCTATCCGATCAAGGCCTGCTGGACGATGACCAGCTTCCAGAACCCCATGGGCGCCACGTTGCCTGAAGAGAAAAAACAGGCGCTGGTGGAACTGCTGCGCAGCCATCAAGTGCCGCTGATCGAAGATGACGTCTACGCCGAATTGTATTACGGACAACAGGCCCCGAAACCGGCCAAGGCCTTCGACACCGAAGGGCTGGTGATGCACTGTGGCTCCTTTGCCAAGAGCCTGGCACCGGGTTACCGCGTGGGCTGGGTCGCCGCCGGGCGCTTCGCACAGAAGGTCGAGCGGCTGAAACTGATGACCTCATTGTGCCCATCAATGCCGGCGCAGGCGGCGATTGCCGACTACCTGCAACACGGCGGCTATGACCGGCACCTGCGCAAACTGCGCTATGCCCTGGAAGAACAGCAAAGCGCCATGCTGGCGGCCATCGCGCGTTATTTTCCGGCGCAAACACGGGTCAGCCAGCCGGCGGGAGGCTATTTTCTGTGGTTGGAACTGCCGGAGCAGACCGACTCGCTGAAATTGTTCCAGATGGCTCTGGCCCAGGGCATCAGCATTGCGCCGGGGCCGATCTTTTCCGCCACTCAGCGCTTCAGAAACTGCATTCGCCTGAATTACGGAAGCCCTTGGAACGAGGCGTCGGAAAAGGCCATGGAGACACTAGGGCGGATCGTGCGCTCGTTTTAACGGCCGCCGCCCAAGTCGATAAACGTTCCGGTGGAATACGATGCCTTGTCCGACAGTAACCAGATAATCGCCTCTGCCACTTCATCCGGGCGCCCGCCACGCGCCATCGGGATACCGGATTCCAGCTTGCTGACCCGGTCCGGGTCGCCGCTCAGGGCATGGAAATCGGTAAAGATATAGCCAGGGCGCACGGCGTTGACGCGAATGCCCTCGCCCGCCACCTCCTTGGACAGCCCCAGGGTAAAGGTGTCCAGCGCCCCCTTGGAGGCCGCGTAGTCGACATACTCTCCCGGCGAGCCCAGCCGCGCCGCCACCGACGACACGTTGACGATACTGCCGCCCTGCCCTCCATGCCGGGGCGACATGCGCAATACCGCGTGTTTGGCACACAGGATCGGGCCCAGCACATTGGTCTTGAGGATTTTGAGGATACGAAACTCGGACATCTCATCGACCCGCGACTTATGCCCCACGGTGCCGGCGTTATTCACCAGCGCGGTGACCCGGCCCAGTTCCGTATCAACGCGATTGAACAGAGCGATCACTTCATCCTCGCTGCTGACATCGGCCCGCACGGCAATCGCCTGGGCACCCAGCGCGCGAACCTGATCCAGTACACGCAGGGCAGCGTCTTCATCAGACTGGTAGTTGATGCAGATGCGATAGCCTTGGCGAGCGGCGAGCAATGCCGTTTGGGCGCCAATGCCACGACTGCCCCCCGTGATGATGACGACTTTGTCCATGGCTGCGGCCTCCCGATTCAACCGGATGTTTAGGGTTGGATCCAAGAATACCCGTCACTGACTGCTTTTGTCAGGCGCCGGCTGTTCGGCGCCCCGGATATTCGCCATGAAGCTATCGGCCGGCAATGGATGCCCCAATAAGTAGCCTTGCAAGGAGTCACACCCTAGCCGGGTGAGGAACCGCTGCTGCATATCGGTCTCCACCCCTTCAGCGACAATTCGCAGGCCCAGGGCCTGGCCGAGGGCCACGATGGCCGAGACGATGGCCGCGTCATCGCTGTCATGTTCCAGGTCACGCACAAAACCGCGGTCGATCTTCAACTCGTTGGCCGGCAGGCGCTTGAGGTACATCAGGCTGGAGTAACCGGTGCCAAAGTCATCGATGGACAGGTCAACCCCCATGTCCGAGAGCTGCTGCAATACCGTCATGCTTGCATCAGCATCGCTCATGGCGGTGGTCTCGGTGATTTCCAGCGTGAGGCTGTTGGCTGGCAATTGGTGCCGTTCCAGTGCAGCCGCTACGCTGTTGACCAACCCGGCGTGGCAGAACTGCAACGCCGAGAGGTTCACGGCAATGCGCCAGTGCTCATAACCCTGTGCGTACCACTGACTCATCTGGCGACAAGCTTCATCGAGCACCCATTCGCCGATGGGAATGATCAGCCCGGTTTTCTCCGCCAGTGCAATAAACGTAGCGGGCATCAGCAAGCCCTGATGCGGATGCTCCCAGCGCAACAGCGCCTCGGCCCCCACAGCAAGACCGCTGACGGCGTCGAACTTGGGTTGGTAATGCAAACGAAATTGCCCCTGCTCAAGGGCAATGCGCAGGTCCTGCAGCAATTGCAGTTGTTTGCGCGCGTTGGTGTTCATCGACACATCGAAGAAGCTGTAGCCATTCTTGCCCATGCCCTTGGCGTGATACATCGCCGCGTCGGCGTTCATCAGCAGCTCCTGGGGGTTGCTACCGTTGCCCGGGAACATGGCGATGCCGATGCTGGCCGAGATCTGCAACTCATGCTCGGCCACCGTGAACGTGCGGTTGATCAGGCCCACCTGGCGCTCGGCCAAGCCCATCGCATCATCGGGCTGGGTGAGTTGCACCAGCAACACGAACTCATCGCCGCCGATACGGGCCAAGGTATCCTGGCTGCGCAAGTCCTCGCGCAGGCGCAAGCCAACTTCGCGCAGCAACTGGTCGCCCAGGTGATGACCAAAGGCATCGTTGACCGGTTTGAAACCATCCAGGTCGATAAACATCAAGGCAAAGCAACCGCCCCGCTCGTGCACCGCCTGGATGCCTTGTTGTATGCGATCTGCCAGCAAGGTGCGATTGGGCAGGCCGGTGAGCATGTCATGCAGGGCCAGGTGGGTGAGTTCCTGGTTGGCCAGGGTCAGGGAATCGGCGAGTACGGCGGTGCGCGCTTCCAGGCGCGCATCCAGCACCGACGTCAACAGCGCAATGACCAATACCGCCAGCGAAGTGACCAAGACCAGGTTATCCAGGCCCTTGCCGCTCAGGCCCGTCAGTGCGGCACCGCAGAAGCTGTCATCGGCAAAGCGCGCCGCAGCCATCCCGGTGTAGTGCATCCCAACGATGGCCACGCCCATCACCACGGCTGCGCCGCCCCGAGCCAGACGCACATAAGGTGTGTTGCGCCGCAGGTTGAAGGCGATCCACAGCGCGGCGCCGGAAGCCACCACCGCGATCAACAACGAAGCGCCGAACAAGGCCGGGTCGTAGTCGATGCCCGGCGTCATGCGCATCGCGGCCATGCCGGTGTAATGCATGCTGGCGATACCGGCCCCCATCACCAGTGCGCCAAACGCCAGTTGCCAGGCCGGCAAGCGTGGCTGGCTGACCAGCCATAACGCGAAGCCACTGGATAGCACGGCGATCAACAGCGACAACAGGGTAATGCCTACCTCAAACCCAAGGGCAAACGGCAGGCGCAGGGCCAACATCCCGATAAAGTGCATGGACCAGATGCCGACGCCCATCGCCACTGCGCCCCCCGTGATCCACAGGTAAACGGCACGCCCCTTGGCGGTCGCGATACGCCCGGCCAGGTCCAAGGCGGTGTAGGACGCCAGGATGGCCACGCACAGGGAAATCACGACAAGGGAGGTTGAATAGCTACCGATCAGCATGGGACGTCTCGCAGGCGACCGGCGCAAAAGCCCGTGCCGGGTGGCAAATCGGGCGATTGTAGCGAGTATGAATACAGGACAGGTGATTAATTAATCCATTGGCCATCACGCAATTTCTGGCGTCAATCGGCTGGCTTTATCTGGCTGTTTTCAACCACATCATGGACATCAAAATGTGCGGGGCTTGCGCAGATTTCCTGTGGGAGCGGGCTTGCCCGCGAAGGCGGTGTGTCAGTCACCGCATCTGCTACTGCACTAACGCTTTCGCAGGCAAGCCAGCTCCCCACAGGGTGCTGTGCTTGACTGACTGGCATTGGGGCAAGCCCACACATTTGATCTTGCTCCCACAGGATGCGCGGCGTATCCGGTTACTCCTTTTCGGCCAGGGAGGTCTGGCCATCCCAGCCTCCGCCCAATGCTGCGATCAACTGCACACTGGCCACCAGCCGCGACTGCAGCAAGGTCAATACCGTGCGCTCGTTGCTCAATGCCGTCGCCTGCACCGTGACCACATCCAGATAGGCAATCAACCCGGCCTTGTACTGGTTTTCGGTCAAGCGCAAGGATTCACGCGCGGCTTCCAGTGCTTCATTGCTAACCACCGCCTCATCGGCGAGCACCTTGAGCTGGACCATGTAGTTTTCCACCTCACGGAAACCGTCCAGTACGGTCTGGCGGTATTTGGCCACGGTCTCGTCATAGCTGGCCACGGTGCGGTCGACTTCCGCCGAGCGCTGGCCGCCATCGAACAGGGTCATCGCCAGTTTCGGCCCTACCGACCAAAAGCGGTTTGGCAGGCTGATCCAATCTTCATAGGTGCTGCTGGAGTAGCCCCCCGCCAAGCTCAAGGTCAGGTCGGGGTAATAGGCAGCCTTGGCCACGCCAATATTGGCGTTGGCGGCGATGACCGAGCGCTCGGCCGAGGCGATATCGGGGCGACGCTCGAGCAACTGGGACGGCAGGCTCACCGGTATCTGCGGCAGGGCCGGGATGTCTTTGCTCACCGCCAGGTTGAAGTTGGCTGGCGCTTCACCGATCAGTACGGCGATGGCGTTTTCCAATTGGGCACGCTGCCAGATCAGATCAATCAGGCTGGCCTGAGTGGTCTTGAGCTGGGTTTGCGCCTGGGCGATGGCATCCTTGCCAGCCACACCGGCACGGTATTGGTTTTCGGTCATTTTCAATGAGCGCTGGTAGGTGTCCAGCGTGGCTTGCAGCAAACGCGTCTGCTCGTCCATGACCCGCAGTTGCAGGTAGCTTTGCACCAGTTCGGACTGTTGGCTCAGGCGCATCGCGGCCAGGTCGGCCGAGCTCGCCTCGGCGCTGGCTTCGTTGGCCTCCAGGCCTCGGCGCAACTTGCCCCAGATATCGGCTTCCCAACTCACGCCCAACTGGGCGTTGAGGGTGTCTCGGATACCGCTGCTGGAACTGCTGAGGCTGGCACTGCTGCTGCCGGTGCCCTGGCTGGCGCGGGTCTTGCCGACGCTCAGGTCAACGCTGGGGTAAAAGGCCCCCCGTGAGCTGCGTACCAGCGCCTGTGCCTGGCGAAAACGCGCCTCGGCCTGGGCGACGGTCTGGTTGGACGTGTTAAGGCGCACCACCAGGTCATTGAGTTGTCGGTCACCGTACAGCTCCCACCAGGCGCCACGCGCCAGGGAGTCGCTCGGGTTAGCCTGGCGCCAGCCTTGGGCCTCCTTGAACTGCACCGGCTCGATGACGTCCGGGCGTTTGTAGTCAGGGCCGATGGCGCAGGCGCTGAGCAACACACCACACATCATCACGGCCAATAACTTCATGCCATTTCCGGCAGCTTTATTGTGGCGAGGGAGCTTGCTCCCGCTGGAGGGCGAAGCACTCCCAGGCTTTTTGGGGGCCGCTTCGCAGCCCAGCGCGAGCAAGCTCCCTCGCCACAGCAGGCCCGCAGCTACGAGGGATTGGGTTGAGTCGGTCATAGCGCAGTGTCCAGGGCAGCATCGGTACGCACGCCGCGCCAGGCGTTGAAGCGATGGCGCGCGCGGTCCAGGTAAAGGTAAACCACCGGGGTGGTGTAAAGGGTCAGGACCTGGCTGAACACCAGGCCGCCAATAATGGTCAGGCCCAACGGGTGGCGCATTTCTGCACCATCACCACTGCCGAGCAGCAACGGCAAGGCACCGAGGATCGCGGCCAGGGTGGTCATCAGGATCGGCCGCAGGCGCAACAGGCAGGCGCTGCGGATCGACTCCAGCGGGCTCATGCCATCGTTGCGCTCCAATTGCAGCGCCAGGTCGATCATCAGGATCGCGTTCTTCTTCACCACGCCGATCAACAGGAACAAACCCAGCAGCGAGATCAGGCTGAACTCGCCCCCGAGCAGGTAGATCGCCAACAACGCACCGACACCGGCCGACGGCAGCGTAGACAGGATGGTCAGCGGGTGGATGTAGCTTTCATACAAGATACCCAGCACCAGGTACACCGCCACCAGCGCGCCGAGAATCATGAACGGCTGGCCTTTCTGGGTCGCGGCGAACGCATCGGCAGTGCCGGCCATCTTGGCGATCACATCCTCGGGCAACCCGACTTTGGCAATCGCACGCTCGATAGCCGCCGTGCCCTGCTCCACCGTGACCCCGGGCGCCATGTCGAAGGCGATATTCTCCGAAGCGAACTGGCCTTCATGGCTGACGCGGTCGTCGGCCAGGCTGTTCTCATAGTGGGCAATGGTCGACAACGGCACCCGTGCGCCGTCGGCGGTGATCACCTGCATCTGATTGAGGGTGATCGGGTCCTGGGCGTATTTGGGGTTGACCTCCATCACCACCTGGTACTGGTTGAGACTGTCGTAAATGGTAGAAATCTGCCGCTGGCTGTAGGCGTTGTTGAGCACTGCCGTGACCATGTCCATGTCGATGCCCAGGCGCTTGGCCTGGTCGCGGTCGACAATCAACGTCACCTGGGCCGCGCCGCGGCCTTCGCGGGCGTCGATGGCGGTCAGCTCCGGCAACTCACGCATCGCCGCCACCACTTTCGGGTACCACAGGCGCAACGCGGCCAGGTCGCCGCTTTGCAGGATGTAGGAATATTGCGCGCTGGTCTGGTCGCGGCCGCCCCCGAACTGCAGGTCCTGGTCGGCCATGAGGAACAAGCGCCCGCCCGGCACCAGCGGCACCTCCTTGCGCAGGCGCTCGATCACCGCCTGGGCGGAGATCTTGCGTTCGCCAAGCGGCTTGAGGCGCACCAGCATCACTGCGTTGTTAGTGCCTTGGTTGCCACCGATAAAGCCGGCCACACTGAGCACCGCCGGGTCCTTGAGCACCGCCTGGCGAAAGATCTCCATCTTCGGCTGCATGACGCTGAACGACAGGCCATCGTCACCGCGCACAAAGCCGATCAACTGGCCGGTGTCCTGCTGGGGCATGAAGGTTTTGGGCACCACCACGTACAGCGCGATATTCACGCCCACGGTGACGAACAGGCTGAGCAAGGTCAGGCGCCGATGGCGCAGCACCCAATCCAGGCTGGTGGCGTAGCCGGCGACCATGCGGTCGTTGACCTTCTGGCTCCAGCGTTGCAAACCGGTCTGCCGGTCCTTCGCATGCGGCTTGAGCCAGCGGGCGCACAGCATGGGCGTCAAGGTCAGCGAGACAATCAGCGAAACGATGATCGCCGCCGACAAGGTGATCGAAAACTCACGGAACAGGTTAGTGACGATCCCGCCCATGAACAGGATGGACAGGAACACCGCCACCAGCGACACGTTCATCGAGAGCAAGGTAAAACCGACTTCCTGAGCGCCCAGGTACGCGGCTTTCATCGGTGGCACGCCGTCGTCGATGTGCCGGGAAATGTTCTCCAGCACCACGATGGCATCGTCCACGACCAAACCGGTGGCGAGGATCAGCGCCATCAGCGAGAAGTTGTTCAGAGAAAACCCGTACAGGTACATCACCGCGAAGGTGCCCACCAGCGATACCGGCACCGCCAGGGTCGGGATCAGCGAAGCACGGAAGTTACCCAAGAACAGGTACACCACCAGGATCACCAGCCCCACGGCAATCAGCAGGGTCATTTCCGCCTCATGCAGGGTGGCAGTGATCACTGGCGAGCGGTCCATGGCCAGGCTGAGCTTGACGCTGGACGGCAACACCGCCTGCAACGCCGGCAACTGGGCCTTGATCTGCCGCACGGTTTCGATGATGTTGGCGCCGGACTGGCGGTTGATCACCAGCAACACCGCCGAATCATTGTTGAAGAAGCCGCTATTGTAGCGGTCTTCCACGCCATCAGTGATCTTCGCCACGTCCTTGAGGCGCAGGGCGGCGCCGTCCTGATAACGAATCAGCAGGGGCTCATAGTCCTTGGCTTTCTCCAACTGATCGTTGGCCTGGATCTGCCAGTTGCGCTCGCTGTCTTCCAGCGAGCCTTTGGGCCGGCGCTGGTTGGCATTGGCGATGGTGTTGCGCACATCGTCCAGGGCGACGCCGTACTGATCGAGGGCCTTGGGTTCCAGTTCGATGCGCACCGCCGGCAGCGAACTGCCGCCGATCTGCACTTCGCCCACACCCGGCACCTGGGACAGGCTCTGGGACAGAATGGTCGAGGCCAGGTCGTACAACTGGCCTTTCTGCAACACGTCGGAGGTCAGCGACAGCACCATGATCGGCGCCTGGGACGGGTTGATCTTCTTGTAGGTGGGCATGCTGCGCATGCCACTGGGCAGCAGGTTGCGCGACGCGTTGATGGCCGCCTGCACTTCCCGCGCCGCCCCGTTGATGTCGCGGTCGGAATCGAACGCCAGAATCACCCGGGTAGAGCCCTGGCTCGACGAACTGCTCATGGTGGTGATACCGGCAATCGCGCCGAATGAGCGCTCCAGCGGCGTGGCCACCGTAGACGCCATCACCTCGGGGCTGGCGCCGGGCAAGCTGGCCGACACCACGATCACCGGAAAGTCGATCTGCGGCAATGGCGACACCGGCAACAAATTGAAGCTGACGCCACCGAGCAACATGATCGCCAGGCTCAGCAGCATGGTCGCGACCGGCCGGCGGATGAAAGGTCCGGACAGGTTCATGGCGCAACCGGCTCCAGGCGTTGTGGCTCTTTGCGCCAGCGCCGGCCAAGACGATCGAAGTACAGGTAGATCACCGGTGTGGTGAACAGCGTCAACACCTGGCTCACCAGCAACCCGCCGACCATCACCAGGCCCAGGGGCTGGCGCAGTTCGGCGCCGGAGCCGCTCGCTAGCATCAAAGGCACCGCGCCGAACAAGGCAGCCAGGGTCGTCATCAGGATGGGCCGGAAGCGCAACAGCGCGGCCTGGTAGATCGCGGTCTGCGGGTCCAGGCCCTGGTTGCGTTCGGCGTCGAGGGCGAAGTCGATCATCATGATCGCGTTCTTTTTCACGATACCGATCAGCAGGATGATGCCAATGATCGCGATCATGCCCAGGTCATTGCCACTGAGCAGCAACGCCAGCAAGGCCCCCACCGCCGCCGACGGCAAGGTCGATAGGATAGTGATCGGGTGGATGTAGCTCTCATAGAGCACACCGAGCACGATGTACATGGTGACCACCGCCGCCAGGATCAACAGCAAGGTGCTCGACAACGAGGCTTCGAACGCCTGGGCCGCGCCCTGGAACTGGGTTTGCACGCCCACCGGCATGCCGATGTCCTTCTGGGTCTGGTTGATCAGTTCCACGCCTTTGCCCAGCGCTACGCCGGGCGCCAGGTTGAACGACATCATCACCGCTGGGAACTGGCCGATATGGGCAATTGCCAATTGCGCCTGGCGCTGTTCCACATGGGCCAGGCTCGACAGCCGTACCTGACCACCGTCAGTGGTTTTCACATGGATCTGGTTGAGGGCCGCCGGGCCGAGGGTTTCGCCGGACTGGGCCTGCAACACCACTCGATACTGGCTGGCCTGGGTGTAGATGGTGGAGATCTGGCGCTGGCCGAAGGCGTCATACAGCGCATCGGTGATGGTCGAGACACTTACGCCCAGGCGCGAGGCCGCGTCGCGGTCGATCACCAGGTACACCTGCAAGCCTTTGTCCTGCAGGTCACTGGCCACGTCGGTGAGTTCCGGCAACTGGCTGAGGGCGTGTACCAGCTTGCCGCTCCATAACGCCAACAACTCGGCGTCCGGGGAGGACATGCTGAACTGGTACTGGGTACGGCTGACCCTGTCCTCGATGGTGAGGTCCTGCACCGGTTGCATGAACAGGCGGATACCCACCAGCTTGTCGATCTGCGGTTGCAGGCGGGTGATGACCTCGGCTGCGCTCAAGTCGCGCTGGCCGTGAGCCTTGAGGTTGATGAGCAAGCGGCCGCTGTTGAGGGTGGCGTTATCGCCATCCACGCCAATGTAGGACGACAGGCTCTCGACCGCAGGGTCGGCGAGAATGATCTTCGCCAGTTCCTGCTGGCGCTGGCTCATGGCCGCAAAGGAAATCGACTGCGGCGCCTCGGAAATCCCCTGGATCACCCCGGTGTCCTGCACCGGAAAAAAACCCTTGGGCACCACCAGGTACAGCACCACCGTAAGCCCCAGGGTGGCGATCGCCACCAGCAACGTCAGCGGCTGGTGCTTGAGCACCCACTGCAACTTGCGGCCGTAGGCTTCGATCAGCCAATCAATCCAGGCGCCGCTGGCTTTGTAGAAGCGGCCCTGCTCTTCTTCCTTGGGTTCGCGCTTGAGCAGGCGCGCACACATCATGGGCGTGAGGGTCAGGGACACTAACAGGGAAATCAAGATCGCCACTGCCAGGGTGATGGCAAACTCACGGAACAGCCGCCCGACCACGTCGGCCATGAACAGCAACGGGATCAATACCGCGATCAACGACAGCGTGAGGGACACCAGGGTGAAACCGATCTGCTTGGCGCCCTTGAGCGCGGCCGCCATCGGCGTCTCGCCTTCCTCGATATAGCGCGAAATGTTCTCCAGCATCACGATGGCGTCGTCCACCACAAACCCGGTGGCGATGGTCAGGGCCATCAGCGTCAGGTTATTGATGGAGAATCCGGCCAGGTACATCACACCAAAGGTGCCCACCAGGGACAGCGGCACGGCGATGGACGGAATGATCGTGGCGCTGACCCGGCGCAGGAACAGGAACGTCACCATGACCACCAGAGCAATGGCGATCAGAAGCTCGTGTTGCACGTCTTTGACCGAAGCGCGGATGGTCTGGGTGCGGTCGGTGAGCACCGTCACGTCCAGGCCGGCCGGCAGGTTGTCGGTGATGCTCGGCAGCAGGGCCTTGATACGGTCTACCACCTCGATCACGTTGGCGCCCGGCTGGCGCTGGATATTGAGCAACACGGCCTGGTTCTCGTTGGCCCAGGCGGCAAGGCGCTCGTTTTCGGCGCCGTCGACGATCTGCGCGACATCCTTGAGCCGCAGCGGAGCGCCATTGTTGTAGGCCAGGATCAGTTCGGCGTATTGCTCGGGCGAGACCAGTTGGTCGTTGGCGTCGAGCATCGAAACGCGGGTGGGGCCGTCAAAGTTACCTTTGGGCTGGTTGACGTTGGAGGCGGCGATCAGGGCGCGTACGTCCGAGAGGTTCAAGCCATTGGCCGCCAGGGCCTCGGGGTTGACCTTGATACGCACGGCCTGGCGCTGGCCACCGGCGATGCTGACCATGCCGACACCGCTGATCTGCGCGATTTTCTGCGCCATGCGTGTGTCGACCAAATCATTGAGCTTGGGCAGCAACATGGTCTTGGAGGTGATTGCCAGGGTCAGCACCGGGGTATCCGCCGGGTTGACCTTGTTGTACACAGGCGGCGCCGGCAGATCCTTGGGCAACAGGTTGGTGGCGGCGTTGATCGCGGCCTGCACCTGTTGCTCGGCCACATCCATATTGATGTCGAGGTTGAAACGCAGGGTCAGCACCGAGGCGCCGCCGGAGCTGGTAGAGGCCATCTGGGTCAGCCCGGGCATCTGCCCGAACTGGCGCTCCAGCGGTGCGGTGACCGCGCTGGTCATCACATCGGGGCTGGCGCCGGGGTACAGGGTCATCACCCGGATAGTCGGGTAATCCACCTGGGGCAACGCCGACACCGGCAGCAGGCGGTACGAAATGATGCCGGCCAAGACAATGGCCAGCATGCTCAGCGTGGTGGCGACCGGGCGAAGGATGAACAGGCGCGACAGGTTCATGAACCGACCTTTTGCGCCTTGCCGGCGTCAGCCCCGGTCTCCCCTTTCGCTGCGGGCTTGCCTTGCAGGTGCTCGGGCGGCGTGGTCGGCACCTCGCTGCTGGCGTTGACCACTTCGATCTCGCTGCCGTCCTTGAGGCGGTCGGTGCCTTCCAGCACCACGCGGTCGCCAGCGACCAGGCCTTCCTTGATCACGGTGTTTTCGCCATCGGTGTCACCTACCACCAAGGGCTGGACCTTGACCTTCTTGTCGCCGTCGAGCTTGTAGACAAAGGTGCCATTGTTGCCGAACTGGATCGCCGCAGATGGCGCCAGCACCACGTTCTTCAAGGTATCAGCCAGCAGGTGCACATTGACGAACTGGTTGGGGAACAGCGCCTGGTCCTTGTTATCGAAACGCGCCTTGAACTTCAGCGTGCCGGTGGTGACGTCAATCTGGTTGTCCAGGCTTTGCAGTACACCGACCGCCTGCTTTTTCACGTCGCCACGGTCCCAGGCTTCCACGGGCAACTTGTTACCGGCGTGGTAACGAGCCAGCACGGTTTCCAGGGTATTTTCCGGCAGGGTGAAGGCCACGCTGATTGGCTGGGTCTGGGTGATTACCGCCAGGGCGGTGGTGTCGTTGGCGGCGACGAGGTTGCCGACGTCAAGCTGGCGCAAACCGACCCGGCCGCTGATGGGCGCGCGGATTTTGGTGAATTCCAGGTTGAGCTTTGCGTCGTCCACCGCGCCCTGGTTGGTCTTGACCGTGCCCTGGTACTGCAACACCAGCGCTTCGGCGGTGTCCAGGGTTTGCTTGGCGATACTGTCCTGGGCATACAGGTCGCGATAACGCTGTACATCGACCTGGGCGTTCTTCAACTGGGCCTGGTTCTGCAGCAAGGTGCCCTGGGCCTGGAGCAAGGCGTTCTGGTAGCTGCGCGGGTCGATTTCTGCCAGCAGGTCACCGGCCTTGACCATTTGCCCTTCCTCGAAGGCGATCTTGACCAGCTCGCCGCCCACCCGGCTGCGCACATTAATGGTGTTCAGCGCCGTGACCGTACCCAGCGCCTTGTAGTACACCGGGAACTCACCCAGCACTGCAGGGGCCACGCGCACCGGCACTGGGCCAGTGGACCCGCCGAAGCCCGGGCGCGCCATGCCGGTTTTACCCGTGTGCCCGGCCGGAGCGTCTTTATGGGCCGCGCCGCTGGGCCAGAATTTCCAGCACAGGCCGGCGATAACCAGCAGCACGAGCAGGCCAAACAGCCAGCGGCGGGAGTTGCGGGGGGAGGATTGCATGGAGTGATCAACCATTGGGCGCGAGAGCTTCTACTTTGGGAGGCTGAAAGATAAGCACTGGGGGGCCTTAAGAAAAGCACCTTTACCGGCTATTTACTTTGGGCTTACAACGTTTAACTTCTGATCTTAGTCCACCGGCTATTTCGCTAAACCGCTGACGCTCAAATAAAAACGGCCTGGACTAGGCCAGGCCGCAATCATGCATCATACGTGTTACTGCCAAACGACAGTCATACGTAGAAACAGTTACTTCAACACAGCCAGGGCGGCGTCGTAGTTTGGCTCTTCAGCAATTTCCTTGACCAACTCGCTGTGCAGCACGTTGTCGTTTTCATCCAGCACCACGACAGCGCGAGCGGTCAGGCCCTGCAGCGGGCCGTCAGCGATGGAAACACCGTAGTCAACGGCGAAGTCGGCATTGCGGAAATCCGACAGGTTCTTAACGTTTTCCAGGCCTTCGGAGCCACAGAAACGCGCTTGGGCGAATGGCAGGTCGGAGGAGATGCACAGGACCACGGTGTTGGCCACATCGTTGGCCTGGGCATTGAACTTGCGCACGGAAGTGGCGCAGGTTGGGGTATCAACGCTTGGGAAGATGTTCAGCACTTTGCGCTTGCCGGCAAAGGTAGCCAGGGTGGCGTTGGACAGGTCGCCGGCGGTCAGGGTGAAGTCTGCAGCTTTGGCGCCGACTTTCGGCAGTTCGCCTTCAACCTGGACCGGGTTGCCTTTAAGGGTGACTTGAGCCATGAACGGAATCCTTATGCTGGTTTTTGGTTAAACAAATTCGAGAGGCGGAAGTTAACCACAAAGTGCCGACGCTACCTACCGCCAGACACAAATTGTCATGTCGTCAGGTTGTGGTTTAATTGCGCGCTTTTCGCCCGCCCTTCAAGGAAACCGTCGTCGATGAATCAGCCTGTCACCAAAGTCCTGGTCATTGGTTACGTCTGGCCGGAGCCCCGCTCCTCGGCCGCGGGCGGGCATATGATGCAAATCCTTGAGAGTTTTCTTACGCAAGGTTGGGACATTACCTTCAGCAGCCCGGCCACCATTGGCGAGCACAAGGCCGACTTGCCGGCACTCGGGATCGCCGAACGCACCATCGAACTGAATAACAGCAGTTTCGACGACTTTATTCGCGAACTGGCCCCGGATATCGTGCTGTTCGACCGTTTCATGATGGAGGAGCAATTCGGCTGGCGCGTAGAACAATGCTGCCCCGACGCCCTGCGCGTGCTGGAAACCTCCGACCTGCAAAGCCTGCGCGACGCCCGTCACCAGCGGCTCAAAGAGCAGGTGAAAGCCCAACCCGACAGCGACGACTTCAGCGCCCTGTTCGCGCCGGCGCTGGAAGACGAGTTCCAACGCATGGCCGACACCGACCTGGCCAAACGCGAAATCGCCGCCATTTACCGCTGTGACATCAGCTTGATGATCTCCGACGTGGAAATCCGCCTGCTCACCGAACAGTTCAAGGTGCCTGCCGCCCTGCTCCACTGGTGCCCCTTGATGCTGCAACCGCCCACCGACGCATTTGCGCCCTTTGACGACCGTGCGCATTTCCTCAGCATCGGTAACTTCCGCCACGCGCCCAATTGGGATGCGGTGCTGTGGATGAAGCACCGCCTGTGGCCACTGATCCGCCAACAACTGCCAGGCGCCCAATTGCATATCTACGGCGCCTACACCCCGCCCAAGGCCACCGCCCTGCACAATCAGGCCCAGGGTTTCCATGTAATGAACTGGGCCGAAGATGCGCTGCAAGTCATGACCGCCGCGCGCATCTGCCTGGCACCGTTGCGCTTTGGCGCGGGCATCAAGGGCAAGTTGGTCGACGCCATGCTGTGCGGCACGCCCAGTGTCACGACCCCAATCGGCGCCGAGGCCATGGGCGATGACCAGCCCTGGCCCGGCGTGATTGCACAGGATGCGCCGGCCCTGGCTGCCGCTGCCGTGGCCCTTTATCAGGACCGTGAGCGCTGGACCCGGGCCCAGGAACACGGGCGCCAACTGCTGGCCCGGCGCTATGACCAGAACATCCACGGGGCCGCCTTGGTGGAATGCCTGGAACGCTGTCGCCGCGACCTCGCTGCCCATCGCCGGGACAACTTCACCGGCAGCATGCTGCGCCACCACGCGCATAAAAGTACCCAATACATGTCCCAGTGGATCGAGGCGAAAAACCGCACCCTGTAAACACTGCTGCTGGCGAGGACGTGCGTGACGGGGCATTATCCTACGCAGCGATCACAATAAAGCGACGGCAGCATGACCCGAGCAACGCGCATCACCGACCCTTCATACGAGTTAATGGACGACCACAACGGCCTGTCCATCATCTATCGCCAACACGGCTTCCCCTGCCCGCTGGTGCGCTGGCACTTCCACAAGGAATACGAGCTGCACCTGATCGTCGCCAGCTCCGGCAAGGTGTTTATCGGTGACTACATCGGCAACTTCTACCCCGAAAGCCTGTTCCTCACCGGCCCCAACCTGCCCCATAACTGGATCAGCCAGGTGGAAGAAGACGAAGTGGTGCCCAAGCGTGACATGCTGGTGAACTTCACCGATGACCTGTTCGAGAGCGGCAGCCATATTTTTGCTGAACTCAAGAACCTCGCACCGCTGCTGGAGCGCGCGCAGTACGGCATCGAATTTCGCTGCAAAAAAACCATCACCCAGGCCATGACCTTGATGCAACACATCGAGGACGCCAAGGGCATGGCGCGCCTGGGGCAGTTTTTTATCTTGCTGGACGTGTTGAGCGTGTGCGAGGACTACCAATTGCTGTCCGGCGTAACCACGCCGCAATTGGCCGACGAGCACAGCATAGACCGCACCAACCGGGCAGTGGATTACATCTTTGCACATTACGCCCGCGAGCTGCCGCTGGAAGAAGTGGCGCAATACCTGGGGATGAAGCCGACCTACTTCTCGCGGGTGTTCAAGCAGGCGACCGGTCGCACCTTTATCGAATTCGTCAACCGGCTGCGCATCAGCAAGTCCTGCGAATTACTCGCGGACGGTGACAAGGCCGTCACGGATGTGTGCTTTGAGTCCGGCTTCAACAATATCTCCAACTTCAACCGGCGCTTTCAGCAACTCAAGGGCATGACCCCTTCCCACTATCGGCGGTTGGCGATGCAGCGGTTGACGGAGCAGAACCTGATGCCTGTAGACACCTCGCACTTCAGTTAAAAAACCGCAAGCTGGCCATCTGGCGAACGCTCTCACGCCTGTCCCGATCACATCCCGTAATAGCTGGGGCGGAACGCCTCCCTGTGTATGACCAAAAAGCTACAAGTCAGTTGCTGCCAGACAACTCGACCACGCGCTTTCTTATCGTACCCATGAGGCCCCCATGAGCATTATTGCAACGTACTCGCCCTTACCCACCCCGCCCCGAAATTTGCCTCCATCCCCTGCAACAGTGGACGCGCAAACCAGCTTGATTCGGACCCCACGCAGCCCATCGGCCGGTGTAGTGACCCTGGAAGGCCGAAACACAGCCGAGCCGTTGGTGAGTCAGGCTGACGCGGACATGGCAGATAAACTCGCCACCGCCCTGATGGAGGAGGTCAATGTACACGCTACCAGCCGTTACATGCCGTCTTCCTTCGGCACAGTCCATGACATTCCAACTCACTCAACATTCGGGCAGCTTTGGTCACAGCTGACGCACGCACTCAAAAACGAGCCGTTCGCGACGTTTGCGAAGAATAACAACATCAACCTTTCAAACCTGAAACTAACGCCTTCCGGATTTCTGGATGGCACCATTAACGGCAAACGCAGCAGTTTTTCCAAATACGACGATGGCTTCGAGGAAGCCGCTGTCAACGTCTTCGAGGTTGTGCGCAAACTCTCTACGAACAACGTCCCGATTCTGTATATCGGCGAACACACCGCCACCACCCATGCCGTCGGTGCTTTTTACGCCATGAGGGTTCCGACGACGAAGGCCGAGGCACTCGAGCAAATCCGGGTGTTGCAGGATATCAAGACATTCCCATCGCTACTTGCTCCTGAAGGCAATGCTGCGCGGCCCCACCGACAGGACGTTCAGCACGTCAGGCATATGCGGGATGAAGCCATACAGAACCTTGCGCTGCAGGTCATGCTTGAGCCTGGCAAGTTCCCCCAGGCACAACGCCCGGACGTCGTGCAGCCGCCGGCGCCGCCCGGCAGCGCAGAACCGGCCACCACACCGATCGGAACCTCGAGCGCCACCACTGACCCCGTCGCAGATATTGCCCGTCGCCAGTTTGCCGGTGAGCCCAACGTTTACTCGGTGGTCGCTCGAGTGCTAAGCGACAGGCTGAAGGAAGCCTCTCCAGGGCTGGATTTCGACATCAACCAGATTGCCATTGAAACGCCCGATCCGGACAATCCCTCCAAACCCAAGCGCACACAATTGATGGCACTTGCCTTCGACTACCTGACTGGCGGTGACGCCCCAGACTTCCTCGATTCCGCCAGGGCGTTTGACACGCGTCCCGATCGACTGGCACGCACAGGCACCGCTGCCGACACTCCGCTAGACCTCGACTTTTCAGCTCTGAGCGGCGTCATGGGTGCGCTGCCGGACCGACTGAACCAGGCCTATGAGGCAAATTTGCGTGAGTACTGGGCCAAACCTGCGTTCAACACGGGCATTGATACCGGTGCCGTTTTCAGCGGCAGTCACCGGACGTTGGTCAGCCGCATTCTGAAAAGCAACCTGCAACTGGCCAGCCTTAAACAATCCGGCCTGGATGATGAACAGCGCAAGACCATCGACATGGTCGTGAGGCATCCCGAAGGCGCCACGCGCCCCGCCCCACTTGACCCCAACTCATCGGGCGCCACCGTCTACAGCCTGGCCGACTCCGCACCGAACATGGTGGTTCATCGCTACCTGGCGCAAGCCAATCGCGACATCCTGCTGCTGGTGGAGCCCAACGGCAAAATCACTCCCTTCAACAGTTGGGATGAGCTCGAAAGCCTGGGCGGTTCAAAGGAAGAGATGACCGGCAATCTGTTCGATGGCCAGGCCGACGTCCTCATCAATCGGCATCTCGGCAGCAGTCTGATTTCCCCTGCCTCCCCACGTGGCCCGGACAGTTCGGTGCAGGAGCCGCCCACACTGCCCGACTGGATGAGCAACGCAGGCGAGGCCGAGCGTTTCATCATGCATGAACTCAGCCTGGGACTGGCCAGTTTCAACCAACTGAACGAAGGCCGCAGCTACAACAGCGATATCAAGGACATCCACACGTTCGCCCAGCAGCAATTCGACTTTTTGCCCAGAAGCAAAAAACTCACGGCGCACCCCGCGGCTAAACTCGAGGTGGTCTTCAAAGTCGCTTATGGGGCACAGGGTACCGCCGGGGAAATCGTCCGCCAGACCATGAGCCTGACAGACATGCTCCTCAATAACTTGTCAGGATTACCCAGCGGCCAGATTGAGGTCTTTTACAATACAGGGCTCAAGTATAAAGGCTCTGACTTCAAAGTCAGGGTGCCGGAGCTAGAGAAAGAAGGCGTACTCAAGCAGTTGGTCGACGACCTTGATATCGGCAAAACCTACCCTGACTTGCTGAGGAAAAAACTGCTTGAGGACCAAACCGAAAAAGCCCGGCGCCAGGCACTGTTCGCTCAGCAGGTACCGCTGGAGCTGCAGTTCAAGGCGCTGGAACTGAGCATCAAGGCAGAGTCCGGTTTCAACACCACAGGTTTTCGCTACGTTCAGGAGCTATTCAAGCCAGGCCCTGGCCCCAGGATCGTTGATGGCCAGGAAATCGTGATCCGACCGCTGGCGTTCGATAACCGGGCCAATGGGAAAACCGATGTGGTCGAAGGCGCCTATCTGATCGAACCCAAGGACAGCACGAACGGCCCGCACATCCTGTACCGCCCCCTGATGGGCGATGCGTCGTTGATGCAGTTTCCAACCCGCCAGGCGCTGCTGGAAGCCATACAGAACAAAGGCAAGCTGCAAAATGACATCCTCGCCTGGTTGCCTGACGAACAGACCCGCAACACCTACAGTGGCAACGGTTTCAAACATCCAAACCTGGTGATATTCGGTTTAAACCTGGGCTCTGTCCCGATGAACAAAACTATTCCCTTGGCCATGGATACCCGCCTGCAACAGACGCTGCAGGCGGGAACATTGATGAACCACCTGTACGAAGCCAACGCCCGCAGCTTGATCACCTTGGCCGGACAGCAATCGACAGCCGACGCACAAAGCCGCTGGGCGAGCCTCAAGGAAGGCGGTTTCCTGTTGCTCAATTCTGTCCTGCCAGTATTGCGCGGGCCCGGTGCCATGCTCGGCTTGATGATGCAGTCCCAAGGCATAATCAATGACCTGGGCGTCCTGCTCGATGATGACGCGCAAAATAAAGAGGCGGCCCTGACGGACCTGCTGGTCAACCTGACGACGTTGCTCGCCCAGTTCAAGGAGCGCTCATTGTCGGAGCCTTCAGCCGTCACCTCAAACAGGTCGGCAACCAACACCAGCGTATTGATCGACGGCGATGCACGCCTTACCCCGCCGCCACAACGCTTTCGAATGGGAGGCCCGCTGGAAAAGATCACACCTGTGGACGGTGAGATCCAGACCAATGTAGATACTTACAATCGTAAAGGTGAGGAAGTTAAACGCTTGAATATCATCGGTCACGCGGCCAAGCCTGAAGGTGAGCAAGGAGCGCTGATTGTCGGGGAGAATGACAAAGTCTTTACGGCTGAAGACATCAATAATGAGCTTTTCGCCCGTGGCATTGACATCAGGAATTACCCGGAAGTGCGTTTGCTGGTCTGTTACTCCGCCAAGGGCGGTGATAACTCGCTGGCATCACAACTGCACGCGCTGACTGGCGTGCCGGTCAAAGGTTATGAAGGCCCAGTGGACGTGAGTTACACATCTGGTACGGGCATAGACCCTGAGGATATCTACAAAACTGCCCTTGCAAAATACAAGGCAAAGTACCCAAGATTTTCTAAAGCCGACATTATCGAATTGGCAGAGATGGAGTTAAACAAACAACTGAAAGACGTTGATATATTTACCCACGTGGAAAAACAGAGTGGCAAAAAAGTAAATGTTAACTGGGGCACTATTAAAAAACCTATTTGGGAGGAGATCGAAGTCGATTACCGGCCCAAGCGCTTCGGCTCGTCCAAGAAACGAACAAGTGCGGCCCCTGCCGAAATTCAAAGCCCCTCGAAAGAACTCAACGCCCTGGGTGAGTACAAGGATTTCAAGGATCTACCCGAGCCTGAAAAAATTAAAAACAGTATTGCCTTTACCCCCTCTGAAGACGGCCAGTATGAGTACTTCCTGGATCGACCAGCGGGCAGTAATGAAATCCGATTAAACATCATTGGGCATGGCGACAAAGGTGGAGTGACCTTCAAAAGCGAATTGAAAAATGCGCAGTCTTATTCACCCGAAGCGTTCGTTGGACTGATCGCGCCCATGCTGGAAAAAACCAGCGCTACCCAAATCAGAATGATCAGTAGTAAATCCGGCAGTACAGGTTTCGCTGAAGAGTTATCCAAACGCTTGAACGTTCCCGTGAAGGCCCCCGTCGGTACTGTCACACAGTTCGAAGTCATGAAGGACAGGTATTGGATTTTGGAAAAGCTCCCCAACCCACGTCGACCCCATGACCATGAGTGGAAAATCTTTACTCCCCCCGCCTCCGCCAGCTCGCGAGCTTTGAGGTTATGAGCCCGCGCGCAGGGCGGCGCACCCGTTGACTGAGCAGAGCCTGGCTTGAGCAAGCGCCCACCCGTCTGAACTGGTAGATGTGACAGTTCCCTGGATCACGGCGATTGTGAACTCTGGCTCTGTGAATAGTCCATTGGAGCCCCGTCATGAAGAAAACAGCCACCCCTCGTGCAATCAATGAGTTCAGCCGCTTTGAAATACCCGGAGAGACCTTCGGCTGGACCGGCGAAGGCCAGATACATATCGACAATTACGACAAACAAAGTCGCTGGTTCTCGACATCGGTCAATAGAGACTGGGGCAAAGCGCTGACCGGGGCCGCCGACGTTGAAGTGGTCATCAGGCTGCGCGGCGAACAAGCCGGTGAAACACTCATCGTCGCTCATCCGGAAGGAACAGGACGGCTCAACGACATATCAGTCGAAAAGCCAAGCCTTTATCGGTTCTACATCAGGTCCACGGCGACCGGCGAAGTGTGGGTAAGCTTCAAATTTGACTCCAACCGGAAAATGGTGATCGAGAGCATCAGCGTGCTGGGGCCCGTTCGAAAAAAAACCACTAAAGCACCCATACACCCCTGACGGTCTGTTCACCACGCAAACTTGGCGAGCAATTTGCTCAGCAGGCCAATATGGCGCAAGGCATTCTGCGCTCCGGAGCCAACGAGCCGGTCAAACTCAATGCGGTACGCCAGAACGGTAGCTGGTATGCCTATGACGCGAAAGCACAGGCAGGTTATGGGCCTGTGCTGGAAGGCTTTGTATCGGATACATCGTCAGCCGCTTGGCTGGGGAGTGCCTATAAATAGCAAATAGGCATTACCCCTCTTCGGGCGCCTGATCCGCGCTCGAAGATTCTCAGTGCAAAAAAGTATCAGTCCCAGTGCTCCCAAGGATTTGTCACCGCCGCTTTTGAAGGCTGTAATCAACGCACACTCTTCCTGACTCCTTGTAGGAAGACACAACAACAATAACCGTCCTTCTGTAGCCCCCTGGGCGCGGAAATGGAGTGCGCGATGAAGTTCACAGTAAAAACCCTGCTTGCCTGTTCTTGCATGACTGCATGCATGACCCTCAGCGCCGTCAGCCTTGGCGCGCAAACCCTGACCATTGCCACCGTCAACAACAGCGACATGATCCGCATGCAGAAGCTCTCGAAAACCTTCGAGGCCGAGCACCCGGAGATCAAGCTGAACTGGGTGGTGCTCGAAGAAAACGTGTTGCGCCAACGGCTGACTACCGACATCGCTACCCAGGGCGGGCAGTTCGATGTATTGACCATCGGCATGTACGAAGCCGCACTGTGGGGCGCCAAGGGTTGGCTGGAGCCGATGAAAGACCTGCCGGCTTCCTATGACCTTGATGACGTGTTCCCTTCGGTGCGTGACGGTTTGTCCGTCAAGGGCTCGCTGTACGCCCTGCCGTTCTACGCCGAAAGCTCGATCACCTATTACCGCACCGACCTGTTCAAGGACGCCGGGCTGAGCATGCCTGAGCACCCGACCTGGAGCCAGATCGGCGAATTCGCCGCCAAGCTCACCGACAAGTCCAAAGAGCAATATGGCCTGTGCCTGCGCGGCAAAGCCGGTTGGGGTGAGAACATGGCGCTGATCACCACACTGGCCAACGGCTTCGGCGCGCGCTGGTTCGATGAGAAGTGGCAGCCGGAATTCAACGGCCCCGAGTGGAAGAACGCGCTGAACTTCTACGTCGACAACATGAAGAAATCCGGCCCGCCGGGTGCTTCCAGCAACGGCTTCAACGAGAACCTGGCACTGTTCAACAGCGGCAAGTGCGCGATCTGGGTGGATGCCAGCGTGGCGGGCTCGTTTGTTACCGACAAGAGCCAGAGCAAGGTCGCCGAGCATGTGGGCTTCACGTTTGCGCCCCACGAGAAGACCGACAAGGGCACGTCATGGCTGTATTCCTGGAGCCTGGCGATCCCGACCAGCTCCAAAGCCAAGGATGCCGCCAAGGTATTCACCAGTTGGGCCACCTCCAAGGAATACGGCCAACTTGTGGCCAAGACCGATGGCATCGCCAACGTACCACCGGGCACACGCACCTCGACCTACAGCGAGGAGTACATGAAGGCCGCACCGTTCGCCAAGGTGACGCTGGAATCGCTGAAAGTGGCCGACCCCACCAAGCCGACCGAGAAACCGGTGCCGTATATCGGTATCCAGTTGGTGACCATTCCGGAATTCCAGGCGATTGGTACCCAGGTGGGCAAGTTCTTCTCGGGTGCGCTGACCGGTCAGCAGACCGTCGAGGCTGCATTGACCGCCGCGCAGACCACCACCGAGCGGGAAATGAAGCGGGCTGGTTACCCCAAGTAACCCAGCTTCACCCCCGCAAATACAGGAGCAGGGCTTTTGTGGGCGCTGGCTTGCCTGCGATGCAAACAACTCGGTCTATCCGTAACACCGAGGTAACGCCATCGCAGGCAAGCCAGCTCCCACAGTGACCGCGCTCCGACGCAGATTCTGTAGGCATCTGACTGGTTCTGATCACCATGAATACACCTCCAAAAAACCGCCTGGCCAACCCCGGCTGGTTTCTCGTCAGCCCCTCGGTGGCCTTGCTGCTGCTGTGGATGATCGTGCCGCTGGGCATGACCCTGTACTTTTCGCTGATCCGCTACAACCTGCTCTACCCCGGCGAAAACCAGTTCGTGGGGCTGGAAAACTTCAGCTACTTCATCACCGACTCGGGGTTCCTGCCTGGCGCCACCAATACCCTATTGCTGGTAGGCAGCGTATTGCTGATCAGCGTGGTGTTCGGCGTGTTGATCAGTGCGTTGCTGGAGGCCAGTGAGTTCCTGGGGCGCGGCATCGTGAGGGTGATGCTGATTTCGCCGTTCTTCATCATGCCCACCGTCGGCGCGTTGATCTGGAAGAACCTGATTTTCCACCCGGTGTCGGGGATTCTCGCCGCCGTGTGGAAGTTCTTCGGCGCCGAACCGGTGGACTGGCTGGCGCATTACCCGCTGCTGTCGATCATCATCATTGTGTCGTGGCAATGGCTGCCCTTTGCGATCCTGCTGCTGATGACCGCGATGCAGTCGCTAGACCAAGAGCAAAAGGAAGCGGCACGCCTGGACGGTGCCGGCGCCATTGCTATTTTCTGGCACCTGACCCTGCCCCACCTGGCCCGCCCGATTGCCGTGGTGGTGATGATCGAAACCATCTTCCTGCTCTCGGTGTTCGCCGAAATCTTCACCACCACCAACGGTGGCCCCGGCTACGCCTCGACCAACCTCGCCTACCTGATCTACAACCAGGCGCTGGTGCAGTTCGACGTGGGCATGGCCTCGGCCGGCGGCTTGATTGCCGTGGTCATCGCCAATATCGCGGCGATCATCCTGGTGCGGATGATCGGCAAAAACCTGACTGACAAGCCTTGAGGGCCGCGCCATGACGCTTCAACAATCCCGCCGCCTGCAAAGCCTGTTGCTCGGCACGCTGGCCTGGGCCATTGCGATCCTGATTTTCTTCCCGATCTTCTGGATGGTGCTGACCAGTTTCAAGACCGAAATCGACGCGTTCGCCACGCCGCCGCAGTTCATCTTCACGCCGACGCTGGAGAACTACCTGCACATCAACGAGCGCAGCAACTACTTTGCCTACGCCTGGAACTCGGTGGTGATTTCGTTCAGCGCCACCGCCCTGTGCCTGCTGATTTCGGTACCGGCCGCCTACTCCATGGCGTTCTACGAAACCCAGCGCACCAAGGGCACGCTGCTGTGGATGCTGTCCACCAAGATGCTGCCGCCGGTGGGCGTACTGATGCCGATCTACCTGCTGGCCAAGAGCTTTGGCCTGTTGGATACGCGCATTGCGCTGATCATCATCTACACCCTGATCAACCTGCCGATTGTGGTGTGGATGGTGTACACCTACTTCAAGGACATCCCCAAGGACATCCTCGAAGCCGCCCGCCTGGACGGCGCCACCCTGTGGCAGGAAATGGTGCGCGTGCTGCTGCCAATCGCCAAGGGTGGCCTGGCGTCCACGGTACTGCTGTCGTTGATCCTGTGCTGGAACGAGGCGTTCTGGTCGCTGAACCTGACCTCCTCCAGCGCCGCGCCGTTGACCGCCTTGATCGCCTCCTACTCCAGCCCCGAAGGCTTGTTCTGGGCCAAGCTGTCCGCCGTCTCGACCCTGGCCTGCGCGCCGATCCTGATCTTTGGCTGGATCAGCCAGAAGCAGTTGGTACGCGGTTTGTCCTTTGGCGCCGTCAAATAATAATTCGAAAAGGAGGCCCATCATGGCCAACCTGAAAATCAAGAATCTGCAAAAAGGCTTCGAAGGTTTTTCCATCATCAAGGGCATCGACCTGGAAGTGAACGACAAGGAATTCGTGGTGTTCGTCGGCCCGTCGGGCTGTGGCAAATCCACCCTGCTGCGCCTGATCGCCGGCCTGGAAGAGGTCAGCGACGGCACCATCGAACTCGATGGCCGCGACATCACCGAAGTCACCCCGGCCAAGCGCGACCTGGCCATGGTGTTCCAGACCTACGCGCTGTACCCGCACATGAGCGTGCGCAAGAACATGTCGTTTGCCCTGGACCTGGCGGGTGTCGACAAGAAGCTGGTCGAGAGCAAAGTCAGCGAAGCGGCACGCATCCTTGAGCTGGGGCCTTTGCTGGAGCGCAAGCCCAAGCAACTCTCGGGTGGCCAGCGCCAGCGCGTGGCGATTGGCCGAGCGATTGTGCGTAACCCGAAGATCTTCCTGTTCGACGAACCGCTGTCCAACCTCGACGCCGCACTGCGCGTGCAGATGCGCCTGGAGCTGGCGCGCCTGCATAAAGAACTGCAAGCGACCATGATCTACGTGACCCACGACCAGGTCGAAGCCATGACCCTGGCCGACAAGGTGGTGGTGCTCAACAGTGGGCGCATCGAACAGGTCGGCTCGCCGCTGGAGCTGTACCACCAGCCAGCCAACCTGTTTGTGGCCGGTTTTCTCGGCACGCCGAAGATGGGTTTCCTCAAGGGCCAGGTCATCCGCGTCGACAGCCAAGGCTGCGAGGTGCAACTGGACGCCGGCACCCTGATCAGCCTGCCGTTGAGCGGCGCCACCCTGAGCGTGGGCAGCGCGGTAACCCTGGGCATTCGCCCGGAACATCTGGAAATCGCCGCGCCAGGGCAAACCACCCTGACCGTGACCGCTGACGTTGGCGAGCGCCTGGGCAGCGACACCTTCTGCCACGTCATCACCCGCAACGGCGAACCGCTGACCATGCGTATCCGTGGCGACATGGCCAGCCAATACGGCGAAACGCTGCAGTTGCACCTGGACCCGGCGCACTGCCATCTGTTCGACACCGATGGCGTAGCCGTGGCCCGTCCACTGCGCGCTGCCGCCTGATTCCGTGAGTATTTCCAGATGAAATTGAATAAAGCCAACCTCACCCAACTGGCGCCCGAAGTGCAGGTGCCGACCTACGCGCTTGCCGATATCCGCCAGGGCATCGCGCACATTGGCGTCGGCGGTTTCCACCGTGCGCACCAGGCGTTCTACACCGATGCCCTGATGAACACCGGCGAGGACCTGGATTGGGGCATCTGCGGCGTCGGCCTGCGCAGTGAAGACCGCAAGGCCCGCGATGACCTGGCCGGCCAGGATTATTTGTTCACCCTGTATGAACTGGGCGACACCGACGACACGCAAGTGCGCGTGATCGGCTCGATCAGCGACATGCTGCTGGCCGAAGACGGCGCCCAGGCGCTCATCGATAAACTTGCCAGCCCCCAGATCCGCATCGTCTCGCTGACCATCACCGAAGGCGGCTACTGCATCGATGACAGCAACGGCGAGTTCATGGCCCACCTGCCGCAGATCCAGCATGACCTGGCGCACCCGAGGGCACCGAAAACCGTGTTCGGCTTTATCTGCGCTGCGCTCACCCAGCGCCGCGCAGCTGGCACCCCGGCCTTTACGGTGATGTCCTGCGATAACCTGCCTCACAACGGCGCCGTCACCCGCAAGGCCTTGCTGGCCTTCGCCGCCCTGCACGACGCGGGCCTGCATGACTGGATCAAGGCCAACGTGAGCTTCCCGAATGCCATGGTTGACCGCATCACGCCAATGACCAGCACCGCCCACCGCCTGCAACTGCACGACCAGCACGGGATCGACGATGCCTGGCCGGTGGTGTGCGAGCCGTTTGTGCAGTGGGTGCTGGAAGACAAATTCGTCAACGGCCGCCCGGCCTGGGAAAAGGTCGGCGTGCAGTTCACCGATGACGTCACGCCTTATGAAGAAATGAAGATCGGCCTGCTCAACGGCAGCCACCTGGCCCTCACGTACCTGGGGTTCCTCAAGGGCTACCGGTTCGTTCACGAGACCATGAACGCCCCCCTGTTCGTGGCGTATATGCGCGCCTACATGGACCTGGACGTCACGCCGAACCTGGCGCCGGTACCTGGTATCGACCTGACCGAATACAAGCAGACCCTGGTGGATCGCTTTTCCAACCAGGCGATTGCCGACCAGTTGGAGCGCGTATGCTCCGATGGTTCATCGAAGTTTCCCAAGTTCACCGTGCCGACCATCAACCGCCTGATTGCCGACGGCCGCGACACGGACCGTGCCGCCCTGGTGGTGGCGGCCTGGGCGCTGTATTTGAAAGGCGTGGATGAAAACGGCGCGCACTACAGCATCCCGGACCCACGGGCAGCGTTCTGCCAGGAGCTGGTGAGCGATGACGCGCTGATCAGCCAGCGGTTGCTGGGGGTGGAAGAGATTTTTGGCACGGCTATTCCCAAGTCGGCGGCGTTTGTGGCAGCGTTCCAGCGTTGCTATGAAAGCCTGCGCGACAAAGGCGTCACCGCCACACTGCAAAACCTCCTGAACAAACCGGATTAAACATGTGGGAGCTGGCTTGCCTGCGAGAGCGGTGGTCCAGTCAACCCTGCGGTGACTGCCAGACCGCTATCGCAGGCAAGCCAGCTCCCACATTGACCGTATTTTCAATCCAACAATAAGACTGCTGAGCACTCCATCATGACCCAGCAAAACCTCTACCTCGGCATCGACTGCGGCACCCAGGGCACCAAGGCCATCGTCCTCGATGCGTCCAGCGGCAAGGTGCTGGGCCTGGGCGCCGCGGCGCACACCTTGATCAGCGGCGCCAATGGCCGTCGTGAACAACACACCCAGGAATGGCTGGACGCCTTCACCGCTGCCACCCATCGCGCCCTGCAACAGGCCGGCGTGGATGGCCAGGACATCCTCGGCATCGGCGTATCCGGCCAGCAACACGGCCTGGTGTTGCTGGATGATCATGGCCAAGTGCTGCGCCCGACCAAGCTGTGGTGCGACACCGAAACCACGCCGGAGAACGACCGGCTGCTGCAGCATCTGGGTGGCGAACGCGGCTCTCTGGAGCGCCTGGGCGTGGCCATCGCACCAGGCTACACGGTGTCCAAGCTGCTCTGGACCCGCGAGCAGCACCCGGACGTTTTCGCGCGCATTGCCCATATCCTGCTGCCCCACGACTACCTCAACTACTGGCTCACCGGCCGCGCCTGCGCCGAGTATGGCGATGCGTCGGGTACCGGTTACTTCAACGTGCGCCGCCGGGAATGGGATGTGGCGTTGCTCCAGCACATCGACCCCAGTGGCCGCCTGCAAGCCGCTTTGCCGACACTGATCGAGGCCGACCAAGCGGTGGGCACGATCCTCCCGGCCATTGCCGAGCGCCTGGGCATCAACCCCGACGCGGTGGTGTCCAGTGGTGGCGGTGACAATATGATGGGCGCCATTGGCACCGGCAATATCGCCCCCGGCGTGATCACCATGAGCCTGGGCTCGTCGGGCACCGTGTATGCCTTTGCCGACCAGCCAAACGTCAGCCCCCAAGCCTCGGTGGCGACCTTCTGCTCCTCCAGCGGCGGTTGGCTGCCGCTGATCTGCACCATGAATCTGACTAACGCCACCGGGGTGATTCGCGAGCTGTTCGAACTGGACCTCGACACCTTCAACGCCCTGGTCGAACAGGCACCCATCGGCGCCGATGGCGTGAGCATGCTGCCGTTCCTCAACGGCGAACGCGTACCCGCCCTGCCCCACGCCACCGGCAGCCTGCAGGGCCTGACCATGACCAACCTGACCCGCGCCAACCTGTGCCGCGCGGTGGTCGAAGGCACCACCTTCGGCCTGCGTTATGGCCTGGACCTGCTGCGCCAGACCGGCCTGCAAAGCCAGAGCATCCGCCTGATCGGTGGCGGCTCGAAAAGCCCGCTGTGGCGGCAGATGGTCGCCGATATCATGCACACCGAAGTGGTGTGTACCGAACAGAGCGAGGCTGCCGCCCTGGGCGCGGCGATCCAGGCGGCGTGGTGCCAGAGCGGCGAACCGCTGGCCAGCCTGTGCGACAAATGCGTGAGCATTGACCCGGCCAGCCGCACCTTACCCGTGGCCGCCAATGTCAGTGCCTATCAACAGGCGTATCAGCGTTATCAACAGCACGTGGCAACCCTTTAAGAGCGAGCAACTATGTATCTGGTGTGTGGTGAAGCGCTGTTTGATTTCTTCAGCGAGGAGGATGCCAGCGGGCAGGCCGCCAAGCTCAATTACAAGGCGATTGCCGGTGGCTCGCCGTTCAACGTCGCGGTGGGTTTGCGCCGCCTGGGGATCGAGTCGGGGTTCTTCGCCGGCCTGTCCACCGATTACCTTGGACGGCGCTTGCAGCAAGTACTGAAAGACGAAGGTATCAGCGAACGCTTTCTGGTTGAGTTCGACGCGCCGACCACCCTGGCGATGGTAGCCGTGGGCGCCAATGGCTCGCCGCAGTACAGCTTTCGCGGCGAAGGGTGCGCCGACCGGCAATTGCAACTGACCCACTTGCCACCTTTGGGCGACGAGATTCGCGGGCTGCATGTGGGCTCGTTTTCGCTGGTGGTGCAACCGATTGGTGACACACTGCTCAGCCTGGTCAAGCGTGAAAGCGGCAAGCGCTTGATCAGCCTCGACCCCAACGTGCGCCTTAACCCGCAGCCCGATATTCACCTGTGGCGCGCACGCGTCGCAGAGCTGGTGCAACACGCCGACCTGATCAAGGTCAGCGACGAAGACCTTCACCTGCTCTACCCCGACCAGACACCGGAAAGCGTGCTGCAAGGTTGGCTACACCACCGCTGCCAACTGGTGTTCCTCACCCGTGGTGGCGACGGTGCATCGGTGTTCAGCCGCCAACATGGCACCTGGTCGCAACCTGCGGTCAAGGTGGTGATGGCCGATACGGTGGGCGCTGGTGATACCTTCCAGGCGGCGCTGATTGCGTGGCTCACGGAACAGCAGTTGGATTCGGTTGACGGGCTGCAAAGGCTCAGTCGCGAGCAGATCGACGCCATGCTGGGCTTCGCGATTCGGGCTGCCGCACTGACCTGCGGCAAGACCGGCCCAGACCTGCCCTATCGTCACCAACTGGCTTGAGCTGAGCGGCCAAAACTCAAAGTGCCATCACGCAGGCCACGTATTCCGTGGCCTGCGCGCCATGCATAAAAAATTGCGCTACTGGAAAACTGTGCTAAACCCAAAAACAGGAGCAGTTATTACAACAAACCCAGGACACACCCATGCAAAAGCCCAGTGGTTTCTCGACCCGGGCCGTTTTAGCTGTCGGCCTCATCTCACTGCAGTACATGATCCCTCAACCCTCTCATGCCGCCTGCGTTCTCACCCCGGGAACCGGTAACGATACCTATACGTGCGACAGCGGCAGCAGTCCCGGCCTTACCGACCTTTCCGGGGATAACCATCTGACCCTCCCCCCAGGCGGCACCGGCACCATCAACGGTAATGTCACCTTTGGCCCTGGCGTGGATACGGTGCGCATAGAGTCCGGGCAGATCACCGGCGCGGTGCAACAAGGGGCTGGCATCGATGACTTCGTCATGCTCGGTGGGCAAATACAGGCGCTGTTCCAGGGCGATGGGCTCGACACCTTCAGGATGGAGGGAGGCACCATCGTCGATGCCTTTGAGGACGGCGATGTGGCCTACCAGAGCGGTGGCACCATTGGCCGAGTGAATATGAAGCTGGACAAGAACCTCTATGACATGTCCGGAGGCGCCATCCTGGGCAACCTGGTCACCGGTTTTGATACTGACACCATCATCATTTCCGCTGGCAGCATCGGCGGCAATATCAGCACCAGCGGTGGTGACGACAGCATTACCGTGAGTGGCGGCGTGATCAGTGGTGAGATCCGTGCCAGCGTCGGCAACGACACTTTCCGGTGGCTTGACGGTGGGCAGATCAAGTCCTCGGTGTTGATGGGCGATGGTGACGACACCGCCCTGCTGCGCGGCTTGAATGAAAGCCTGCTGGCCACCACACCCTCCGTCGATGGTGGCCTGGGCAACGATCAATTGACCTTCGACACAACGACATCCAGCACCGCGGCCCGCTATATCGGCTGGGAGACCGTCAACCTCACCAACCACTCACGCCTGGACCTGGCCGGGGATTTTTTCCTCGGTGACAGTGGCAGCAATACCGGCACGTTCAACATCGACGGCAGCAGTGCCCTGGCCGTGACCCAAGGCAGCATCCGCCCCTACACCGCCGGACAACTGGCGACGCTCAACAACGCCGGCACTGTCGACATGACCACCGACAACAGCGCGACCAGCGTATTGACGGTGCATGGCAACTACGTGGGCAACAACGGCCAGTTGCACCTGCAGACCGTATTGGGCGACGAAAACTCTGCCACCGACAAGCTGGTAGTGTCCGACGGCAACATCAGCGGTCACACCCAATTGAGCGTCAGCAACCTCGGCGGTATCGGCGGGCTGACCCAGAACAACGGTATCGAAGTGGTCCAGGCACTCAACGGCGCCGTCAGCACCAACGATGCATTCGCCTTGAAGGGCTCGGTCTCCGCCGGAGCTTATGAATACCTGCTGTTCAAGGGCGGCACCACCGCCAATACAGAAAACAGCTGGTTCCTTCGTTCCTCGGTGGTGGCCGTGCAACCGCCCGCGGTCCCACCCGTACCGCCGACACCGCCCGTGGTGGTGCCGGTGCCGCCGGTCCCCGCCACTCCCCCTGTAGTGGATTCGGATGAACCCTCCGTGGAACCGCCCACTGCGCAACCGCAGCCCCCGATCGAGCCTACCGCGCCACCGCCCAGCCAAGTCGCCGCGGCCACGTCGCCGCAATCGGCGGCGAGTAACCCTGTGCTTCCTACCGCCGTGGCAGGTGCCGCGCCGATTCCACTGTATCGCCTGGAAGTTCCGGTCTACTCCGTAGACATCCCCGCTGCGCAACTGATGACGTTGCAGGCTCTGGGCACCTTCCATGAACGCCAGGGCGAGCAAAGCCTGCTGACCGAGACCGGTGCAGTGCCGGCAGGTTGGGTCCGCGCCTATGGCAGTGATTTCAACAAAAGCTGGTCGGGCACCGTGGCGCCGAGTTTTGACGGCACGGTCAAGGGCTATCAGGTTGGCCATGACCTTTACGCCGCCGAAACCAGCGGCGGGCAGACGCAACGCCTTGGCCTCTTTATCGGCCAGAGCCGCCTGCGCGGCGACGTGAAGGGCTTTGCAATGGGCTGGCAGAACCATCGCTCCGGGCGGGTCAAACTCGACGGCGACAACTTCGGCGCTTACTGGACACTCACCGATCTGACCGGCTGGTACGTCGACCTGGTGGCCATGGGTACCCGCCTGGATGGCGACAACAAGTCCGACCGAGGGGTGAAGATGGATACCAAGGGCCACGCCTTGGCGTTATCCGCCGAGGCCGGCTACCCGTTCAGGCTGTCCGAGCATTGGGAGATGGAACCTCAGGCCCAAGTCATCGGCCAGAAGATCGATCTGGACAGTCAGCACGATGGCATTTCCAAGGTCTCTTTCGACTCCCAGGAGTATTGGACCGGCCGCATCGGCGCACGCCTCAAGGGCCGCTATCTGGTCAGCAACACACCCGTGGAGCCGTACCTACGGGCGAATGTCTGGCACACCTTCGGCGGTAGCGACACGGTGACGTTCGACGAGGTGGACCGGATCAAGAGCGATCACAAGTCTTCCACGGCTGATATTGGTGTCGGTGTTGTGGCTCAATTGTCATCCGCGTTCAGCGTTTATATGGAGGGTAACTATGGCACCCAACTGGACGACAACAACTTTGAGGGTGTCAGTGGCAATCTCGGCGTAAGAGTGCGCTGGTAAACAGGAAGGATGTCAACATTGGGCCTGGCAACTACCAGGCCCATGGGATCAACTTACACTCCAGCATCCGCTAGTGATAACCGCGCGCGCCGGCTCGTTGCAGTACCGGTGCGTGGCTTTGCTTGAGGTCCTCACGCAACCCGGTGATCAGGTTGCAAATCGCTCGACTGCTGTCGAGCTTGTCAGGGTGTATACCTTTGACTTCCAAATCCACCCGGTCCCGGTCGCGGTCGTCGTAGACCTTGATCGTCAACGAGGCATCTTCGGCTTTGGTGCATTCGCACCGTTTAGGCAGGAAACTCCCTTCAATGATGCTGCGAAGCTCTAGTTCTGAAAGCATGGCTAACCTCTCCTTTTTTGAGACTGCCAACAGTTATATGTATCCGACAGGCACTTGCCTGCCACGTCTTGCCAACCCTGGAAGACGCTTTCAATCAGTAAGCCTACTCGGCAAAAACTGTGATGGTTGTAACCTTTCCTCATAAGCAAGCCGCTTGCTCATATTAAAGAAAACAACCTGCTTGGCATCATCGTCGAACTACATCGATTAAACGTTTAACCCGCAGCGTGGGGACCGGCGTTTATGTGGAAATCCTTTTTTCGGCAACATATCGCAACCAATCAACCCATCACCGTTCCGCCGAAGGCGGTTTGCGATAAACATACGAAACATATACGATTCGTATATCAATTAACCACAGTGAACCTTATGGGCATCGTCAAGATCACCGATCAGCTGCACGAACAACTGCGCCTGGCCAGCGCCGCCATGGACCGCTCCATCAACGCCCAGGCCGAGTTCTGGATCAAGATCGGCCTGCTCGCCGAACTCAACCCGCACCTGCCCTACAACGAGCTGATCAACAAGCTGTTGCTGGACAAACCCGACCTGATCCGAGGGCGCAGCTGATGATCAAGACTCCCGCACAGTTGGTCGTAATGCGTGAAGCCGGGCGCCTGTTGGCGCAAGTCTTCGACATGCTCGACGGCTTCGTCGCCGCCGGCCGCTCTACCCTGGAGCTGGACAGCGCCGTCGAAGCCTTCATCCGCAATGACCTCAAGGCCCGCCCTGCCAGCCTTGGGCAGTACGACTACCCCTTCTGCATCAACACCTCGATCAACGAAGTGGTGTGCCACGGCATGCCCAGCGCCAAGCAATTGCTCAAGGACGGCGACATCATCAACATCGACATCACCCTGGAAAAAGGCGGCTTCATTGCCGACTCCAGCAAGATGTACATGATCGGCAACGTGACGCCCAAGGCCAGGCGCCTGGTGGACATGACCTTCGAGGCGATGTGGGCCGGTATACGCCAGGTCAAGCCCGGGGCGCGCCTGGGCGATATCGGCCATGCCATCCAGAGCCATGCGCAAGCCAACGGCTACAGCGTGGTGCGCGAATACTGCGGCCACGGCATCGGCCGACAAATGCACGAAGAACCGCAAATTCTGCACTTCGGCCGGCCTGGCACCGGCCTGGAACTGCGCGAAGGCATGGTGTTTACCATCGAACCGATGCTTAACCAGGGCAGCGCCAAAACCCGCAGCCTGAAAGACGGCTGGACGGTGGTCACCAAGGACAACAGCCTCTCGGCGCAATGGGAACATACCGTGGCGGTGACGGCGGACGGGTTTGAGGTGTTGACCTTGCAAGCCACTCAAAACCTTCACACCCTGTAGGAGCGAGCTTGCTCGCGAAGGCCTCAAGGACTGCGCGTTAAACCAGGCTACCCACTTCTTCGTTGACGTTTTTCGCGAGCGAGCTCGCTCCTACAGTGGCCTTGGCTTCAAGCTCGCGCACCAGCGGCAATACGCGTTTGCCGAAATACTCCACTTCTTCCTGGAAGTGCAGAAAGCCTGCCAGCACCAAGTCCACACCCACGGCCTTGAGTGCCACGATGCGCTCGGCGATCTGCTGCGGGGTGCCGATAAGGTTGGTCTTGAAGCCATCGTTGTATTGCACCAGGTCCTCAAAGCTGGACTTGGCCCAGTTCCCCTCACCCTCCGGCGACGCCTTGCCCGCTTGCCTGGCCGCGTCACCAAAGGCGTTGACCGCCTCCGGGTCGGCTTGGTCGATAATCTGCGCCAGCACCGCCCGTGCCTCCTCCTCCGTGTCGCGGGCGATCACGAAGGCGTTCACGCCCACCTTCACCGAATGCTGGTTGGCAGCGGCCTTGGCACGGATATCATCGACCTGGGCCTTGACCCCTTCAGGCGTGTTGCCATTGGTGAAATACCAATCCGACACCCGCGCCGCCATGTCCCGAGCCGCCCGCGAACTGCCACCCTGGAAGATTTCCGGCTGGCCCAGGGGTTTGGGCTTGAGGGTGTATTGGTTGAACCGATAGAAATCGCCCTTGAAGGTGAAATCGTCCTGGGTCCAGATGCCTTTGAGAGCACGGATAAACTCTTCGGAACGCCGATAGCGCTCATCATGCTCCAACCAATGTTCGCCAATGGCCTGGAACTCGCCCTTGAACCAGCCACTGACGATATTCACCGCAATACGGCCATTGGTCAGTTGGTCGATGGTCGCCAATTGCTTGGCCGCCAACGCCGGTTGCCACGGCCCGGGCAGGATCGCCGCGATGACCTTGAGGGTGGTGGTCGCCGCCAGCAACGCATGGCTGAACGCCACAGACTCATGCTGGTTCTCGGCGCCGTAGCCTGCGGTGAAGCGAATTTGCGTCAAGCCATATTCAAAGCCCGCCGCCTCCGCCAGTTGCGCCAGTTTGCGGTTGTAATCAATACCCCAGTGGGTGCGTTGTTCAATCTTGCTGACGACCAACCCACCGCTGACGTTGGGCACCCAATAGGCAAATTTCACGGCTTGCTGACTCATCGGACGGTACCTCGTACAGGGGATTTACAAGGGCTTACGCAGCAAGCGTGCCAGGGGCAGGCAAATGCCCGTAGCCTGGGGGTTGCGGAAAAAAGGGGGATTGAAGCGATGGCTTGCCAGTGTCTGGGATCGCAGCAGTTTGTGGATCTGCTGTTGCTGGAGCAACAGTTGCGACCAGCACCAAGCGTAACCACGATGCGAAGCGAGTCGCTCTTGATCTTGCTCTTGATCTGCTTTTGATCTTAAGCGCCCCGTTAAACCAC
>NZ_JALJRP010000031.1:0-56123 GCF_024519715.1 Pseudomonas sp. Pse35
ATCCTCGAGCCTCTATGACTATCAGGGCGGCCAGTGGCTCACCCCTCGCTGGGCAGCCGTTCAGTTGGGTCGCCATCGGCCTTTAAGGAGAGAACCAATGTTTGCATCAAAATCCAATCGCGGCTTCTACGATGCCGAAATCCATGGGGCGAGTCTGATTCCTGACGATGCGATAGAGATCTCTGCTGAGTATCACGCAGAGCTGCTCGCGGGGGAGTCGGAAGGCAAGATTATTACCTGGGGTGATGACGGTCTCCCGGTGCTGGTTGATCCGCCGCCGCCCAGTGATGAGGCGTTAGCTGCTGTTGAGCGGGCTTGGCGGGATCAGCGACTATTTGAAACGGATGGTTCAGTTTCGCGCCATCGGGATGAACTGGAAGAGGGTCAAATTACCACCCTGACTCCCACGCAGTACACCGAGCTTCAGGCTTACCGCCGAGCACTGCGAAACTGGCCAGAAGCGGGTGAGTTCCCGTTGACTGAACACCGACCGCCAACGCCCCTCTGGGTGGTTGACCAGCTGCAATAAACGCCGCGCATCGAAGGGGCGTTTTCTTTTCCTCCACTCGCAACACAAACACCCTCCCGGCCTCGCTTACGCGGGGCTTTTTCGTTTCTGGAGCATTAGCTTTATGAGTTTCTTTCACGGCGTTACTACAACGGATATCAAGACAGGCGCGCGCACTATTTCCTTGCCATCGTCTTCCATCATCGGACTTTGCGACACCTTCACCCCAGGCGTCCTCGGCGGCGGCACCGCCAAGGCCGGCGAGCTCAAGTTGATCACCACCGAGCGCGAGGCTATCACTGCCTTCGGTGCTGAATCGGCGATCACCAAGGCTTGTAAAGCGATCTACACGAAAGCCAAAGCGGTGATCGTTGCCATCGGCGTGCCGAAGCTCGAAGACGCGGCGCTGCAAACCTCGGCGATCATTGGCGGCGTTATGGCCTCGGGTCAGCGTACCGGCCTACAAGCCTTGCTCGATGGCAAAAGCCTGTACAACGCGCAGCCGCGGCTGTTGATTGCGCCGGGTCACACGGCCACTCAGGCGGTCGCTACCGCGCTTGATAGCCTGGCGCAGAAGCTGCGGGCAATCGGCATTCTTGATGGCCCTGGCACAACGGATGAGGCGGCGATGCTTTATGCCGATAACTTTGGCAGTCGCAACCTGTTCATGGTCGATCCGGGCGTTCAGTACTGGGACACTGAGTCCAGCAAGACAGTTGATGCGCCGGCTTCGGCCTGGGCGGCGGGCTTGTTCGCCTGGACCGATGCTGAATACGGCTTCTGGGCTTCGCCGTCTAACAAAGAGTTCACCGGTCTGACTGGTACGACCCGAGCTGTCGAGTACTTGGACGGCGACGAGACGTGCCGGGCGAACCTGCTGAACAACGCCAATATCGCGACGATCATTCGCGACGACGGCTATCGCTTGTGGGGTAACCGCACGCTGTCGAGCGATCCGAAGTGGGCGTTTGTCACGCGCGTTCGCACGCTGTTCATCCTTATGGATGCTGTGCAGGCCGGCCATAAATGGGCTGTTGACCGCTCGATCACCAAGACCTACGTCAAGGACGTTACGGATGGGCTGGATGCGTTCATGCGCGACCTCAAAGCCCAGGGCGCGATTATCAATTTTGAGGTGTTCCCGGACACCGAGCTGAACACTGCCAGCCAGATCGCCCAGGGCAAAGTTTATTGGCGCATCCGCTTCACCGACGTGCCGCCGGCAGAAAACCCGAATTTCCTTTTCGAAGTCACCGATCAGTGGATGACCGAAGTTCTTGAAGCAGCCTAAGGGGCCTAGTCAATGATTCCTCAAACCTTGTTTAACACGAACCTGTTTGTCGACGGCGTGAACTTCGCTGGCGACGTGCCGAGCCTTACGCTGCCCAAGCTGACCACCAAGACTGACGAGTATCGCGCTGGCGGCATGGCCGGTGCGATTGAGATGGACCAAGGCCTGGAAAAAATGGAGGCGTCCTTTGTTACCAAGGGCGTGCGCCGCGAGTCGTTGAAGTACTTCGGTCTGGCCGATGGCACCGCTTTCAATGCGACGTTCCGGGGTGCCTTCAAGGGGCAGAAAGGTGCCGTCACGGCGGTTGTCGCTACCCTGCGCGGTCGCCTCAAGGAGCTCGACCTGGGGGACTGGAAAGCCGGTGACCCTGCCGAGATCAAGCACGCCGTGGCAGTCGCCTATTACAAGCTCGAAATCGACGGGCGCCTCATGTACGAAATCGACATGGTCGCCGGTGTTCAGGTGATCGACGGCAAAGACCAACTCCTTGAAGTGCGCACCGCACTCGGCCTCTAAGGGAATAGATCCAAATGAATAAAGCAACGTCCAAAGCAGTACCGGCTTGGCTATCACTCACTGCGCTTGCAGCCGTCGTAACGCTCACGCGACCTAGCAATGCCAATGGCGTTCTGGTCGAAACATTGACCTTGCGGGCCCCGCTGGTACGGGAAGTGCGAGCAGCCGACCGCGCCTCTAATGGCGACGAAGAACAGCGAGAACTGATGTTGTTTGCTGGTTTGGCTGAGGTGGGTGTTAAGGATCTTGAAGGCCTGAAGCTGGCGGACTACCGCCGTGTTCAAGCCGCTTACGCACACTTGGTGCCGGATACCGACTATTCGGAATCAATGCCGTCGTGGCTGTCGGTCAACACTGATCGCGCCCAGGTCACCCTGACCTGCCCAAGCGAAATCAATGGGGTATCGGTTGATACCTTGGTCCTGCGCTCCCCGACAGTGGGCGATGTGCGCGCGGCTAATCGTGACGCGGGCGGAGATGACGAACAGCGTGAATTGATTTTGTTTGCCGCGCTTGCCGGTGCGCCTGTCACGGACCTGGAGGGCCTGAAGCTGGTGGATTTTAACCGTCTGCAGGCCGGCTATTTTCGTTTGGACCAAGACGACGGGGTTTAACCCTCACGTCATAAAGATGGCCGCGAAACGTCTGGCGGCGGAAACAGGATTTTCCGCTGCTGAGATTTTGTCGATGCCCTTTGCAGAAATGGTGTGGTGGCTCACGGACTGAGCCGCCTTCGATAAGGCTATCCAAATGAGGGCCGTGACATGGCGAACAAAATCGCCCTCGGGCTGGTGATCGGCGGCGCCGTCAGTTCGACTGTCGGTGCTGCGTTTAAAGATGTAACGGGGCGCATCAAGCGTCTTGAGGCGGAAGGCAACAAGGCGCGTGTCCTGCAGCGCACTATCGGTGACACCATTCGCCTGCGCGACGAGTGGAAGAAAGCCCACGACAGCGGATCACAGGGCGCGACCAAGTTGTTAGGCCGGTTGAATTCCAACCTCGATAGTTTGAAAAAGCAGGGAATCGAGGTTGGCCGACTGGAGAAAGCCTATCGCTCTATGGGGCAGACAGCCATCAAGGCGGAGCTCAAAGCCAAGGGGCATCAGCAGATCGATGCTGGTAAGACTGGCATGAAAAGCGCTGTCGGTGCCGCTGTCGTCGGTGTCGGCATGCTGGCTGTTCCGACCAAGGTCAGTGCGGATTTTGGGGCCATTGTTCGTGATATCGCGATCAAGGCCGGCATTGCCAACAAACCGCAAGAACAGGAGATGTCGCGCAAGATCATTGATACGTCACGCGACACGGGCATGGCGCGTAACGATGTAGCCGATGTGGTCAACCAATTGGTTGGCGCCGGCATGGATTTGAGCAAGGCCCTGGAATATGCGCCAGTCGCGGCCAAGTTCGTCGTGGGGCAAGGGTCGAGCGGTGTTGATACAGCAAAGATGATCAACGCACTGGGGCAGAATGCCAGGATCACAGATCCTAGGCAGATGCAGCAGGCCCTGGAAGCAATTGCCTACCAAGGGCAGGCCGGTAGCTTTGAAGCGGCCGACATGGCCAAGTGGTTTCCTGAGCTGTTGGCGAACATGGGTAGCCTCGGCATTACCGGCATGGATGCGGTTACACAGTTGGGTGCCATGCTGCAAGTGCAGATGAAATCTGCCGGCGGCGCCGATGAGGCGGCAAACAATCTCAAGAACTGGATGGGCAAAATCGGCTCTGGCGACACCGTCAAGGCGTATGCAAAGGCGGGCATTGACTACAAAGGGTCGATGCAGACCGGTTTGCAAAACGGTATGTCCACCCTTGAAACCAGTATGTCGCTGGCGCAGAAGTACATTCAGGCCACGGATCCAAAGCGCGCGGCGGCGATGGCTGAGGCGACGGCGAAGATCAGCAAGGAGTCGGACCCGGAGAAAGCCAAGGCCATGATGGCCTCGCTCGAGGAGTCACTGCGCACCGGTGACCTGTTCGCTGACATGCAGGTAAAGGCTGCGCTTTCTGCCTATATGCAGAACAAGGCGCTGTACAGCCAGCTTAAAAACGATTCGCGCGATGCAACGGGCATTCTCGACAAGAACCTCAGCGAACGACGTGAGGCGTCGTCGCAGAAGTGGGCCGAAATGGCCCAGTCAATGGATGACGCCATGCGCAGCGTCGGGGACGCCCTGCGCCCGGTCACAGATACCGTGGCGCAAGGACTGACCAAAGTCACCAGGGGCATTACCTCGCTGTCTGACAGCGCGCCAGGTATGGTGACGGCTATCGCGGCGGTCGGGGGAGGGTTTGTCGCGCTCAAGGGGCTGCTCAGTTCGTTCAAAATCGCTAAAGGTTTGCTCAACGTCGCGCGGGGATCGTTGGGTGGCAAATCCGGCGAAGTGCAAAAGGTCTTTGTGACCAACTCCAAGGATGGCGCTGGGGGAGTCGGAAAGGGCGGCGAGGCGAAAGGTAAGGCCGGCAAGGCCCTGTCGTTAGTTGAGACTGGGCTCAAGGCAGTAGCCGCTCTCAAGGGTGAATCGGTTGATGGTGAGGGAAAGGATGAGAGTAAGACCGGTAAGTTAGACATCGTCGCTACTGGCCTCAAAGTGGTTTCGCTGGCTAAAGAAGCGGTATCTGGCGATGACAGCGCGGGAAATGACGATGCTGCGTCGAATGGCGACGGCGTCCAAAAGGTCTTCGTCGTTAACTTGAATGCCATGGGGGCCCCTGGGGGGCCAGGTGAAGCCCGCCGACGTGGGCGCGGTTCAAGACGTAATATGCCGCGACGTCGGCCGACCTCGCTGCGTGCTCGGATGCCGGCTCCGCGTCCACCGGCACCACGGCCTGCAGCACCGACTCCGCGTACTCCGGTGCCACGGCCTGCAGCACTGGCTCCGCGTCCGGTGCTGCCACTGCCTGCAGTACCGGCTCCGCGTCCGCCGCTGCCACTGCCTGCAGCACCGGCTCCGCGTCCGCCGCTGCCACGGCCAGCAGCATTGGTCCCGCGCCCGGCGGTGCCACTGCCTGCAGCGCCGGCTCCGCGTCCGCCGCTGCCTCGGCCGGCAGTACTGGTCCCGCGTCCGCCGGTGCCACTGCCTGCCGCACCGGTTCCGCGTCCACCGCTGCCACGGCCTGCGGTACCGGTACCACGTCCGCCTATTCCACCAGTCTCTATTTCAAGCGGGGCGATAGCGAAACTGGGCGGGGTTGTGCAAGCGGTCGGTAAGATCGGTAAAGCCGCCAAGGCAATACCTGGTGGCTCGCTCATCGAGGCCGGCGCCATGGCCTTTGACACCTATGAGAATGCTAAGACCAAGGACGAAAAGGCCGAGGGTTATGGCGCTGCCGCTGGCAATCTCGCCGGCACTATGGCCGGTGCTGCTGCAGGAGCGGCTATTGGCTCGGTGGTGCCTATCATCGGCACCGCTATTGGTGGTCTGGTAGGCGCTTACTTAGGGAGCATGGGTGGTTCGGCGCTGGGCAGTGCTGCAGGTAAGTCGTGGTTCGGAGGGGAGGACGAAAAGCCCGCGCCACCGGTAACGCCGTTGCTGATGGCGCCTCGACCGGGCTCAGCCATTCCAAGCTTGGCCGCCATGGGCAAGTCATTCAACCGGGCGGACGGTACGGGTGCATTGCTGATGGCACCTGCACCGCAAGCGCCGGTCCTGGGTGATGTAGCGCGCTCTCTGGCCGTGTCAGCGCCTACCAAACCAGCGGCTGTAGCGATCCAGCTCAAAGAGCCGGAAAAGCCTGTCCCGGCCAAAGTGGAACAGCAGTTTCAGTATTCGCTGAGCATGCCGGTTACGGTGCAAGGGGATGTGAAAGACCCGCAACGCTTGGCGCAAGATCTAATGCCGCACATGCGGTTAATGATGGCTGATGTGGCGAAGCAAAACGCCGCGAAGCTGTACGACGAGCCGCACCTGTAAGGAGGGCCTATGGCTTATATGGAACAGATGCAGTCGGGCTTCAAGTACCTGGTTGAAGCCGGGGAGGCTGGTAGACGTAGTGCTGAAGGCATGCTTGGGCCCGTCAACGGTGCAATAAGGGAGATAACGGGTGCAGCGGCCGAGCTGGAAAATATCCCGCTTGTGGGGCCTGCTGTCGGTGCCAAGCTTCAGCGGGTGATGCGCGGTGTGGATGCGGCACAGGCCAAGGCCGGCCAGGTGCTGGCTGTGTACAGTCGTGCGACACGGGGCGCCGCCGAAGTGCAGGAGCGAATGGGGGCGTTGAAGGAGCAGGCGGGAAAAGCTGCGACGGCGATCAACAAGGTCGCCGGAAAGGTCAATCCGTCGTTGGCAAACATCGTGCCCACCAGCGCATTTGCCGTGGATGCCACGCCGGCACCGGAAGCGGTGAAGCCATTTCCGCACCTGCTGATCATCCAGCCCAGGGATCCTAAGATTCAGCCGTACTACTTCAACTTAGATACGGCGGCCTTCGACGAATTGAGTCGCTCGACCGAATTCCGCTGGGCTTCACAGGAGCGGCTATCGCGGCGCCCGGCGCAGCAGGCCGTGGGCATGGGCGAAGAAAAGCTCACACTCAAAGGTACGATTTATCCCGGCTTCAAGGGTGGCCTCAAGCAGCTTGACACGTTACGCACCATCGGTGGGCGGCTGCAACCGCTCACTCTGACCACGGGTTATGGCGAGGTGATTGGCACCTGGTGTCTGAAGTCGATCAACGAGGAGCAGGGCGCGCTGCTGCACGGCGGTATTCCGCGTAAACAAGTATTCACTCTGGAGTTCACGCGCTATGGCGACGACATGCAGAACGTCTGACGGGGACATGCTCGATGTCATATGCAATAACGTTTATGGGCACTTAAACGGCAGCGTCGAGGCAGTTCTGGATGCCAATCAGGGCTTGGCTGACGAGCCCCAGCCCTTCCGCGCTGGTGTGGTGATTCTGCTGCCGGATCTGCCAGCCCCGACCGAGGAAGGGATTAGCTTGTGGGACTGACTCCGAACGGCACCGCCTGCAGCCCGTTGCGTTAAGCGAATAGAAACTTTGTATTCAGCCCGCCCTGTGCGGGTTTTTCTTTGGGAAAAAACCATGACCCCCACTTTTCGTATCGTTGCCGACGGTGCCGATATTACGTCCAAGATCAATGATCGACTGTTGTTACTTAGGACTTCTGACAAGCCGGGTATGGAGTCCGACGAGTTTGAATTGCGTATCGATGACCGCGACGGCCAGGTGCAGTTGCCCCGGCGCGGTAGCTCAATCGAGATTCACCTGGGCTATGCCGAAACGTCTTTGATGCGCCTAGGGCTTTACGCGGTCGACACGGTCGAAGTTTCCGGCCCGCCGGACACGATTGTGATCAAGGGTAAGGCCAGCGATATGCGCGGCAGTGGTAAGACTATCCGCAGCGGAAGCTGGGAGGATGCGCCGTTGTCGAAGATCGTGGCCGACATCGCGGCTCGAAATGGCTGGCAGGCAGGTTGTCCGGTGGCGACGAAGGTCGCTCGTGTGGATCAGCTCAACGAGTCCGACTTTAATTTCATCACGCGCCTGTCTAAGCAATACGACTGCACGGCCAAGGTCGCAGATGGCAAATTGTTAGTGATGCCACGCCAGGGAGGGCAGACAGCCAGCGGCAAAACGTTCGGGGCGATCACGTTGACCCGCAGCGATCTCAGTCGCTGGCAGTTCAGCTTAGGGGATCGCAATTCGCACAAGGCCGTGGCGACTAAGCATCAGAACAAAAAGGACGGCAAATTGGCGGTGGTCACCATCGACAACGATGACGCTCCGGATGGCTTGCCGGCGGTGCACACGGATCGGCATATCTATCCGAACAAGACTGCTGCTGAATCAGCAGCCAAAGCAAGGTTAGCGGCATTCAATCGCTCGACCGCCGACGTGCGTTTCGAGATGCCTGGCCGAACTGACATTTTTGCCGAGCGCCTGATCAACGCCCAGGGCTTCAAGGTCGGGCTGGATGGCGAATACCTGGCAGATTCAGTGGAGCAGGTGTTTACCCAGTCTGGCTGGTCGACCACGGTCGAGTGCAATGCCGGCAAGCAAGGCAAATCCAAGGGTAAGAAAAAGAAGGAAACGAAGCCGCTCAAGGTCGTGAGCGTCGAGAAGCTGTAATGCAATCCACCGCCGCCTGAGTGCGGTTTTTTTTGTCCGGAGTTTTTATGACGATCACTGAACAACAGCTACAACGCATCATGCCAAACGCCCGCCGCCAAGCGGGCGTTTTTGTATCTGCCCTGAACGCGGCAATGGCGCATCGGCAGATCAATACACCGAAACGCCAAGCTGCTTTCCTGGCGCAGCTTGGTCACGAGTCCGGGCAACTGCAGTACGTCCGCGAATTGGGTGGGGATCAATACCTGAGTAAATACGATACCGGCACTCTGGCTGCCAAGCTTGGTAATACCCCAGCTGCAGATGGTGATGGTCAACGCTATCGTGGCCGAGGGTTGATCCAGGTAACCGGGCACGATAACTACCTGCGCTGCAGTCTGGCACTGTTCGGGGATGAGCGATTGTTGCGCACTCCCGAACTGCTCGAGCAGCCGCAATGGGCGGCAGAGTCGGCGGCCTGGTTCTGGTCGGTGAATGGGCTGAATGCGCTCGCGGATCAGGATCAGTTCAACACCATCACCCGCCGGATCAATGGCGGCCTTAATGGCCTGGAGGATCGGCTGCAGTTGTGGGCCAGGGCGAGGGCGGTGTTATGCGTCTCTTCGATCTGATCCCGGCGCAGTTCCGTATCGCCGCTATCAGCTTGCTGTTAGTGGTGGTGGCCGCAGGATCTGCAGCGTTGGCCTGGACTGCTCAGGAGTGGCGTTATGGCAGCGTGCTGGAGCGGCAAGCCAGGCTGCAGGCGGACACCCTCAACGAAATATCCCAAGCTTCTGCTGCTCTGCAGCGTTCAGAGCAGGACAAGCGCCTAGCCCTGGAGCTCCGCCTGCAGAACAAAGACGAAACCCACTACAAGGAATTGACCGATGAGCAAATCAAGCAGGCTCGTCTGCGTGATCGCCTGGCTACTGCTGATCTGCGGCTGTCAGTCGTACTCGCCGCCACCGAAACCACCGGCAGCTGTTCAGTGCCAACCACCACCGCCACCGGCCGCGTGGTTCATGGCGCCACAAGAGCCCAACTTGACCCAGCGCATGCTCAACGAATTATCGGAGTCACCGATGCCGGCGACCGAGGATTGATCGCCCTGCGGGCCTGTCAGGCTTACGCAAAAGAAGTTTCTACACCGAAGTAAAAGGAGCGGCCGGGCAGGATGCGTCAACATCCAACCCGGCCACCTTCCCCGCAGATCGTCCCTGCAAGTCCAGCCAAGGCTCCTGCTTCGTGCACAAAGCGGAGCGAGCCTAGCACTGTTTATCCATACAGCAAAGGTCTTGCTTTTTTATGTCTACACCCATCGTCCCTTGGATGGGCGGCAAACGCCGCCTGGCCGACCGCCTTATCCCGCTCTTCCCGCCACACGAATGCTACGTTGAAGTCTTTGCCGGCGGCGCCGCGCTCTACTTCATGCGTCCCCAGGCAGCGCCTGTTGAAGTTCTTAACGACATCAATGGCGACCTGGTCACGCTGTACCGCGTCGTGCAGAACCATCTGGAAGAATTCGTCCGCCAGTTCAAATGGGCGCTCAGTTCCCGCCAGGTGTTCGAGTGGCAAAAGATGACCCGCCCGGAAACCCTCACCGACATCCAGCGCGCCGCCCGTTTCTTTTACCTGCAGCACCATGCCTTCGCGGGCAAAGTGACCGGGCAGACGTTCGGCACTGCAACGACCGGCCCAGCCATTAACCTTCTGCGGATCGAGGAAAACCTGTCTGCAGCATGGCAGCGTTTATCCGGCACTTATGTTGAAAACCTGGGCTGGCTTGAATGTGCCGAGCGCTACGACCGTGCCCATACGTTCCACTACATGGATCCACCTTACTGGCAGACCGCCGGCTATGGTGTGGATTTTCCATTTGAGAATTACGAGCGCATGGCCGACTTTATGCGGCGCTGCAAAGGCAAGGTGATGGTCAGCATCAACGATCATCCCGATATCCGGCGAGTGTTTGATGGGTTTCACTTTGAGATGGTGGACATTCGATACACCACTTCCAATCAACGGCAAGGAAAGAGTGAGGTTAGCGGTGAACTGGTGATCATGATCTGGGAGCCAGCCGCATTGGGAGGACTGTTCTGAAAGCATCAAACATCCTTGCATGGCACTGGCAGCAGTAAGTCAGCCCCCTGGTTTTTCACACTCCCCACTGCTTTGCCAACCGCATACCACTCAAAGTCCTCCACAGGCTGGCAACATTCCTTTGCTATTTCCTCGGTGCGGGCTGGAGTAAGGTCGGGGTCGATCCATTCCCTAGCGTGCTCTGGCGTCAGCACCAAAGGCTTGCGGTCGTGTATGTCCACCATGCCCTGATCACTGGCGGCGGTGATGATCACGAATCCATCGCCGTCGTGTGGATCCAGGCCAGGATGAACTTGGGCAAGTGCACCAAAGAACATGGGTTTCTGACTCTTCAGGCGAATGAAGTAGGGCTGCTTTCTCTTCGGATCGTCAGGGTCTTTAACCCACTCATACCACCCTTCACTCGGCACCAGGGCTCGGCCATTCGGCCAAAGTTGCTTAAAGAATTTTCCCGTGGTGACCGTCTCTACGCGTGCGTTAATCGGGTCGGGGCGTTTGCCCTTGGCCCAGAACGGCGCCCATCCCCATTTGACTGCATCGATATGCAGCCCATCCTCTGCGGCGTGCAGCAACTGAACCCGTGTCGAGGGAGCGACGTTGTAGCGATCAATTGGCTGAGCGTCATAGCCGCTGAATAGCTCTATTTGGGGACTTAGTTCTTCAATGAAGATCGCCATCCCTTCGTACTGCACAAATCGTCCGCACATACGCCTTCTCCGTCTGTCGAAATCCCCTACAGAAAAATTGACCGCAAGCGTCCTACAAAGTTAACTGTACATTCGTACAGTATCTGTAAAAGGCCGCATCATGAGCTTCACCATTCTAGGTCCTATCGCTGAGGCAGGCGCGAAGCTGCCTATGTGTTCGTTCCAGGTTCCGGCTGGCTTTCCTTCGCCGGCAGCGGATCACATTGAGCAGCATATTTCATTGGACGAGGTCCTGAATATCCGCGCACCGCATGTGTACCTGGTAGCCATCACTGGGGAGAGCATGCAGGGGATTGGTATCTTCGAAGGCGATCTCGCGGTGGTGGATCGTGCCATTGAGCCTGCACATGGGCATGTGGTGGTGGCGCTGCTGAATAATGAGCCCGTCTGTAAGCGTCTATGTAAGCGTGGCCGGGAGGTGATCCTGCTGTCAGAGAACCCCAAATATCCGGCGCGTTATGTTCTCGAAGGGGATGAGCTATCAATCTGGGGTGTGATCACCAGCACAGTGCGCAGTCATGTCTAAATCGCCTGTATTCGCACTTGTCGACTGCAACCGTTTCTACGCTAGCTGTGAGCGCGTGTTTCGCCCGGATCTGGCGCGCGTCCCAATCGTCGTCTTGAGTAACAACGATGGCTGTGTCATTGCGCGTAGCTATGAAGCTTCTCCCTTCGTCAAAATGGGCGAACCGTATTTTCAGATTAAGCACAAGCTCAGACAGCACGGGATTGCGGCCTTCTCGTCGAATTACGCGCTGTACGGGGATATGAGCCAGCGCGTGATGAGCGTGATTGAGTCGCTGGTGCCGGCCGTTGAGGTGTATTCGATTGATGAAGCTTTTGCAGACCTAACCGGTATTGCCGGTTTGGACGCCCTGGGCCGACAGATCCGCGCCCAGGTACTTCGCTGCACCGGCATACCTGTTGGTGTTGGTATCGCTCATACAAAGACCCTGGCGAAGCTGGCAAACCACACCGCGAAGCGTCTGCAATCGCAGACCGGTGGTGTGGTCAATATTACCGACCCGGTTAAGCGGGACTGGGTGTTGCGTAATACGGACGTGGCGGAGGTGTGGGGCGTTGGCCGAAAGATGAAACTTCACCTCGATGCGATGGGAATCAAGTCTGCAATGGATTTGGCTAAGGCCGATCCATGGACGCTCCGCAAGAAGTTCAGCGTTGTGATCGAGAAGACGGCCAGGGAGCTGGGCGGCACACCTTGCTTGGAGCTGGACGAGCCAGATCCGCCAAAGCAGGAGATTTGTTGCAGTCGCATGTTCGGCCAGCGGCTGACGGAACTGCCGCCTATCAAAGAGGCGGTGGCCACCTACATGATGCGAGCTTCTGAGAAGCTTCGCGCCCAGAATTCGCTGTGTAAGAAAGTGCGCGTCAGTATACGCACCGGGATGTTCAATCCTGAGGAGGCGAAATTCGCCAACGGTGTGGTGGTAGATATGCCGTACCCCACTGACGACGTTCGTCTGCTCACCCAGGCGGCGATTGACGCGCTCGAACGGATATTCCGGCCAGGCTTCAAGTACAGCAAGGCAGAGGTGATGCTGCTCAGCTTATGCCAGCCCGGAGAGTTTACCGATGATCTGTTCGCTGCATCGCAACCTGCCGAAGCCACAAGAGTGATGACCGTTTTGGATCAGATCAACGGGCGGTGGGGAAGGGGCACTTTGCGCTCTGCTAGTGTACCTGCGTGCCCCGAGTGGGGGATGCGTAGAGAGATGATGAGCCAGAGTTTCACTACGCGCCTCAGTCAATTATGGATTGTCGACTGTAAATAAATTGATAACTGAATAATGTGCGTATCATCTGTTCTGAAGGAGCCACTCATCCTCAGAACATCGGTCACATAATCCCCCTCCATGATCCCTAACAAGTGCGCTTACTGGTTTAGAGCAATGATGACATTTAGGCCATTCATTTGTTGCGCCACACCAGTGACATGTACTGTCATCGATTAAGAACATACGAATGTAACAAGAATTACACTCGCGAATTAACTCGTAATTGTCATCCGTAACGAATGCGGGTTCGTGCGCCAAGGCGAATTCTGCTTCCAACATTTCAATCAATGATTCGGTCTGGTGGCATGCGAGACATTCATATCGAAATTCTGAAACATTGATAGGTATGCTGGCGTCTACGTCAGCTTTGCATGGCTGCAGCAGTGACGACCCACATGCTCGGCATTCAACGCTGATTAACAGAATGCGTGCCGATTCCGGAAGTTTTAGAGCATCCCATTCCATCTGTATACGTGAACGATTGGACTCTAAAAACTCATGCGTTTCTAGCATTTTGGACCAAGAGCGTCCAAGAAGCGCCGCCGGAGCTTCGTAGAGTTCCTCCGTGATAAATTTTTGGAGCATAGGAAACAAATCGGCGATTAGGGCTTGAATCTTACTCGTCGGATCTGTCGGGTGAAGATGTTCTAACGCGTTCCTGCTGTTTCTCAATCGGGTTACTACATTCCAGTCATGGTATATAGATAAACTTTCTAAGCGTGCTTTGATCATAGAGGTATCAATGGTGTCCTTTGAGTGAGGTTTAGGTTTCCATTTGATATCGCCACTATTATCAATGCTTGGTAATATAGATTGAGGCTTGAATATTAATTCGATGGCTTGCTCTTGTGTTTTTGCTAATGATGCGATTTTGTATTTGAAAAGTAATAGCACGCCGGCATAAATGTTTCTGGCAGCTGAAATTGCTCTCGCGGGTGTAGTGCGGCTAGTTTCATAGTCTTCGATCCCTAGTTGGATCGAGCTGATAGCGTTGTTGAGTATTTCCCCGATTTCAAGTCTGATGGAATTCTCTTTTTTGGGGGGTGCCATGGCGGCTCCTAATGCGAGTTTTCGAAATCGAGAGTAGACCAGCGATGTCAGCAAGGGGAGGGACTGCGAAGAAGTGTAGTGAAAAATCGGCCTGGCTGCAGATGGACGCGCCTGTCGCTGCGCTGGCAACACTCCTTTCGCAGTTGTCGAGGGGTCCGAAGAACGATAGGGCGGCCCTTATGGGGCAAAAATGGGGCAAACCATACGCCATTCTATGCCATCCAATGCCAATTATGCATTTGTGCAAACTGTCGTGGACGTGCATCACGGCCCGCAAACGCGGGCCTATCCCCCAAAATCCCCGACATACTCCTACACAATCGGGGTGTGCTTTGTCACAGACGATTAGTTCGTAGCTTCGCCAAGCCCTGCTTGATGTGCCCAGCATTTTCGCCGATCACGAATAGAGCACCACGGACGTTGTCACCAACCTCATCCATGCCTTGCTTTTCGCTTTGGAGAGCCAACTCCATCAGAGCTGCTTCCAACGCCAGCTGATTCTCGTACATTCGTTCAAGCAAATCTGGGAGTGAGTATTCCCCTGCCATGTGTGTCACCCCGCCTAAAAGGGCTAAGCATAGCAGTGGCGTAGTAAATTGGTGCTTGCTTAGAAATTGCTACGAGGAAGGCCGCTCAATGCCTCGAAAGCAGGGGTAGTGGCGCTTTTGGGGAGAGCGACGTCCAATCCATCATCGGACGGATCGTTTAGCTGGCTTCCCTGCAGTCGTATGGGATCCTAAGCTGCCTACCGCGAAGGGCAGCAGTCGGCCAGAAGCGGACGGTCACCCAGTAAATAAATCTGTCCCCTTTTCCACCCATCTGGTTTCGTAATTGGGCTGGGTTATTCAGGATCTGTTCCGTGTGGTCGGCCGGCTGGATGGGCAGGCGTTGAGGCCGCTGACGGTGGTGCTGGGGGAGGAAAAAGGCGTGGTGATTGCGGCTTGATGAGGATAAGCTTCAATGCCTAAAGCGAAGTCATATGGCAGGGAGGCTGCGTGGAAACAGGTTTTATGTGGTGGCTCGGTCTTGTCTCGGCAATCGCATCTATCGGCAGCGCTGTATGGGCATGGCGTGAGGCATTAAATGCATCTGACTCGGCATCAAAAGCCGATGCACTGTATTCGCGAATGATTAACTCCAGGCAAAGTGCTGAGGCGCATCAGGTGCTGCATGCTACTAGGACGATATTGCAGGCTATCTCTCCTATAGGGCCCTCTGGACAAGTCAAGCAGATAAAGGGCATTGATCTTTCTCACATATCTAGAGCGCTAGAGAGTTATTGTCAGACCCTCTCGGAATATGGTCATCTTTTTAGTGTTGATATAGAAAGTCATGCAGTTAACCTTTCAAAGTCAATATTGAATAATTTGCCAGATGTGGTTAATAAGTCTGATTTGGAAGGTGTTATAAAGGCCGGTACATTGATTTATATTGAAATCAATAATTTCATGCCAGTCGCCAAGCAGATATCTGACGAGCGCATGGAAGACGTGAAATAAGGAGTGACGATTATATGAAGTTTACAGATGGTGAAAAAGTAATCGCTTTGATGCTGTGCGAACTTTACGACAAGCTCGGAGTAGACAGCGAGATAGATCCAGATTTCATAAGGTCGGCGATCCATTCAGAAAGTGAGTGGAGTATCGCATGGAAATACCCAGGCATCCCTTTTACTGAACAGGATGAACCTGAAAGCCTAAGAGAAATTTTGGATGTACTTGAAATGTGGGACTGGATTGAAGACTCCTACGCTGAGCTTTCTGCCGACGACAAAAAAGCGCTTATTGAGAAGGCCAAGCCGTTTGGGCTAAATCCTACATTTCAGGGGTTTGATGGTAATAATGAGTCGAGATATATAGGGATTGCATCAACGCTTGTTAACGATCTTGATCGGTTCGAGCGATTCAAGGGAAGATATCTCAACTCACATTCCCCTATGATGGACGTTTATCAGCGCATGCTTCACGCTTTCGCTATGGTTCGAATATCGTCCTATGATAGGTACCTGAACGTTGACGAGATTGCGCAGGTATTAAACGCATGCACTCATCCTAGCCAACGAAAGACGTCGACTTGACGCTCTTGTGTTGCTTTTTAGGAATGATTTTTCCTAAGTTGATAAGCAGCAGGGAAAAGGGAACAGATTTATTTACTGGGAAACAGTCCGCTCCTGGCAGGTTTCTGACTTTCGCGACAGACAGAAATCGGCCAAAATCTGCCGGCTGGTCTAAGATAAATAGCGCCTGCTGCTGAGTGCCGACAGGTGCAAATACACCGTAAGACTGGATAAATATTCTCGACCTCGGTAGCCCCATTCTTGGTGTAAAACGATGGGACGGCCCCCTCAACTTACTCGCACTAGACACGCCCGGTGTAAATAGAGTAGCTTTTTAGGCGGATTTTCTCGTGCACCTGTGAGCGAGGCTTTCCATCAATGTTGTATAACTACCGTATACGATCATCGGAACGCTGAAAGCCTCAGCCTAGACACGGATAGCCAGATGAACAAAGAATGTTACACCCCACGCGCGCCCGGGTAGTTATGCACCACGTGGTGTCCATTTATAGTTAACGCAACAGCAGGAATCAGCATGTCATCACTCATCTTTTATACAGATGAAACGCAAGTGGTTGTAGCAACAGACACTCTTGCTGTCGACGCCAATGGTGAGCCATTCATGTTGACATCAAAGTCTACACATATCCCACACTTAAATTTAGTTATTGCGGGTACGGGGTGCGGTGGTTTCTCCAATGAATGGGCAATGCATGTGAATAATCGAATGGTTCTCGGTGGAATCATGAATCTTGACCATCACACCCAAAATTCGCTTTTAGAGCTCTGGAATAAATACAAAGGAAACTTCGCTTTATCGGAGAAAATGACAACTACTGTTTATCACTTTGGTATATCTGAAGAAACCAAGAAAATTGTTTCTTTCGCCTATCGTTCCACAAACGAATTTCGCTCAGAGGCCATCCAATATGGTACGGCCGTGAAACCAGAATGCAAAATCTTAGAGGGTAATCTTATTGAAATAATCCCTCTGATGATGCAAGAGCAACGAGAATTTCAAGAATCGCAACCTAAAGAAAACAGAATATATATTGGTGGCGAAATTAACGTAATGCATCTCACCGAGAATACATGCAATACATTTAAAATCGGAGAATTTCCGGATTTCAGGCAGCATCAGCAGTTTGTTTTATTGAGGCATTCGGGAAAGTATTGATAGCGAATGATTGGGTCGCTCGCTGTGCCTACTGAGACGGGCTAAAGCACGACCCTTAATCAAACGTTAAGCATTAATTACTTTTGCTTTAGGCGCCGCACACGTCAAGTTAACTTTGTCCCGCTCGCGGCCACTCTAATGGCAGCTCATCAGTTTCGCATTATTCCATTTGATATACTGACGTAAGTCTGGCACGAGATCATCTTGGTGGTAGCTGATCTGTCCTTAACTATCAAGGGCAACTAACTAATATCAGAGCTTGCCCCTGAGTGGGTGAGCCTGATTGGCTCCTTTTGGCCGAAAGCAGTCGCAAAGTATTTGTAATTCTTTAGGCAATTCCGTGGCTTGCCTTCATTCGACATGATGCTCGGGAGGACAAAAACGGTTCCCAAACTCAAAACGCACCCCTTGCAGAATGCGGTCTGTAGCCTGACCGATTGCCATGAGTAATGGAACGCCGACGGGTTTCGGGGCATTGGCCCGCTTGAATTTGCATAGCGGTCTTGAAAACCGGCGGACGTTAATAGCGTCTCCAGGGTTCGAATCCCTGGTTTCCCGCCAAGATTTACACGAAAGCCTCGCGAAAGCGGGGCTTTTGCGTTTCTGGGGTTTGGGTGTGCTGATAATCAAATAAACGCTGTTTTTCGCATTCATACCTTTCAAAGACGAACCACCATTCGTCTAACATCCGGCACTCTCCATCCGTTGCTTCCTCTCAATCTTAAGCACGGATATCCCGAGCGATACACGGAGAGCCAGCATGGAAATCAACGAGAAAGCCCAAGGCAACATTTCCCAGCAAGCGGTTACTCGTAACACCGATAATGAGACGGGGCATGACCCGAGGCGCGATGAGGACGATATCCCGCTACCCCCGGATGACGAGGCCCCGATCGAGGAGGACATGTCGGATGTAGACGCGGCGGATTCCGTAGCAAGTGAGCACCCCGCTACCTGAAGACGCCCGATCAATGAAACCCGGCCGAGCGCCGGGTTTTTATTGCGGTTTTCGGCTCATTTAAATAACCGTAATCCTTAAGTAGTGGCATCGCATAATTGTGAATGGCTTCACGATGCCTCTATGATCAGCACGCACTGTATTGGATCGCTGAGCCTCAACCCTTTAAAGGACACAAGCATGGACAAGCACTTCGGTAATTCGGGCCTTTTCAAGAACCCTTCGTATCAAGGCAACGACGCTCACAACGGCTGCAGCACTGCCGACTGGGAGCTGAAAAACAGTGCGCTGAATACGAAGGAGTTTTTGATATGTCCAAAGAATTACTCGGAGTTTTTGCTCTAGGGTTGATGATGGTCGGTGAGTTTTGTGCAATCTACAGTGAGGTGGTGACCGCCAAGTTGGCCCAGGCCGGCAGTGGTTCCTGGGAGGCCTTTGTACTTCCCGTGGTCTTGATGTGTTTTGCCGGGCTTTGCCTGCTGGGCGCCTATTGGCTGGGGTATGTGGTTGTCGGTGATATCTGGATTGTCACGGTAGTCTCGGTCACTTCGTTAGTGCTGCTGGAACCTGTGGTGGTCTGGGCGCTGTTTCATGAAGCTCCAGGGCGGGGCGCGTTGATCGGGTTCTGCCTGGGCGCCTTGGGGATGCTTGCGACGGTAGTGCTCTAGCACGCCGGGGAATCAAGTGTCGGGTCAGATCAGCGTCTGCAGTCCGATGCTGATCTGACCCGCACCGCTGCACTTTTTTCCATTCTGCTGATCTACCCTGTCCCAGCCACCCGACCCCACGGGTGGCCAACAGAATCAGACCCGGTGCCGATGGATCGAACGTCAACTGTTTCCACCTCCCGATGGCCGCTGCTGCTGGCTGCGATATTAACGCTGTGTGCCGCAGGTTGCAGCCAACAACAGGGTCGCGATATCGCCAGGCAGTTCAGCGATGGCAAGCCGGATGAATTCTTCCAGACCAGCGTCGACCGCATGGCCACCCTGGGGATGCGTGACAACCTGCAAAGCCTCTACTTGCTGATGAGCAAGCTCTACCTGCGCAACCCCAACCAGTGGCGTCAATCGGGGTATCCGGATGCAGTGACCGCCGCCCGGCAAATCCGTCAGGCCATCGAAAATCGCCGTCCCTTGCCCGCACTGGGAGATCGTAGTGACCTGGCTGCCCTGAGTTATTCCTTGAGCCCTGACTTTCGCGGCGACCGCGTCGGCGCGTTCATCTACGCGATTGGCAGCATGCTCGTGACCGCTCACGGCGGGCGTACGCAGTTTTATGTGACCGACTCGATCAACCCGCAGTTTGTCAGCAATGCCGCGCGCAATATCGAAAAGGCCACCTGGCTGCTCAGTCAGCGTCAGGATGCCAATGGCGTGCTGCTGTTGTTTTCCAACGAGATATCAGAGGAGGGCAGTAACCTCAGTTTTGCCGTTGAGTTCGGCAAGATCGTCGCGCGTTTGGACCTGCTGACCCAAATCCTTGATGAGCGCTACCGGCGCATTGGCCTCAATTACGCACAAAGCCTGTTGCTGATGAATTTCCTGCCGGTGCAGTGAGGCCCATCGCATCGACCAATCGGTGCGGTGTTTCCCTTTCCGCTGTAGGAAGCGGCCTATCTTGCCTCCGGCGGCTTGAAAGGCTTGCCTGCGGGCAATAGCCTCGGATTTTTCTTAAACACGAGGCCCTCCCTTGGGTAAACGAAAAACGGTTTGGCCCACGGATCGCGAAATACGCTTGCGGTTTATCCTCTATGCGGTGATCGATGCCGCGACCGCCCAGGGCGTGTCTGCCGAGTTATTGCTGCCGGCGCATAAGTTATTGCGTGACTCGCCCACGGAAGTCCAGTTGCGCGACACCTTGGGGGAGATTCTCGCCACTGACGAAATGTATGGCTTCCGCTTTCCGCCGGGGTCGGATGCCGATGACCTGATGCGGGCATTGGCAACGCCTGACGACCAAACCTGATCCATCCTGTTTTTAAAACGCCCCTGTCCGTCATCAAGGAGTGACCTGACGGGCATGCCTGCCATCCCATCACTGTTCGCGTGGTGGGTTTGGCCCGGCACGTTCCCGGATTCCAAGGACCTGCCCCAATGCTGCTGCGCCACCCCCCGTTTATTTTTGCCGCCTTGACCCTCAGTTCGCTGGTACAGGCTGAAAGCCTGCAATTGGCGCCGGTTGAAGTCACCACGGCTGAGGCCAGCGCCGCAGAAATCGCCCAGGCACAGCTCAAAAGCGTGCCCGGTGGCACCAATTACATCGATATGGACAGCGTGCAGCAGGGGCGGGTCAGCACCAACGAGGATGTCTTCAAGTACCAGGCCGGTGTGTACGCCAAGGCGGCCAATAACGAAGGGGTGAAGGTGTCCATTCGTGGCTCGGGCCTGAACCGCGCCCCCGGTGCCCATGCCTCCGGCCTGTATGAAATGTTCGACGGCCTGCCGCTTACCGGCCCAGGCGGCACGCCCTATGAGCTCAAGGACCCGCTGTGGCAAAGCCGGGTAGAGGTGCTGCGTGGCGCCAACGGGTTCGATCAGGGTGCATTGGCCTTGGGCGGTGCGGTCAACTACGTCACCCGCACCGGCTTGGACGCGCCCAAGCTACAGGTGCGCTATGAGGTCGGCAGTCGCGGCTATGCCCAGCGTGAAGTCAGTTCCGGGCAAGTGCTGGGGGACGCCGACTATTACATCAGCCTCACCGATTCGGAGTCCGACGGTTATCAGCACCAAAGCGCTGGTACCGGCAAGGGCATCGCCGCCAACTTCGGCTACCGCTTTAACCCGGACCTGGAAACGCGCTTCTACTTGCGTTATCGCGAAACCACCAACGATTCTCCCGGCAGGCTCACGCGTGACCAGATTAGCCATGATCCGCGTGCCGCCAACAGTCTCAATGCCGCCCGCGATTCAAAGCGCCTGCAACCGGGCTCCACCTGGATTGCCAACAAGACCACCTTGCGGTTGGACGATAACGCTCGGGTCGAGGTCGGGCTGGCCTATCACGATTACCCCATGGACCTGCGCGAAGGCACCAACCGCCTCAAAGTTGCCTACACCGATATCAGCGGCACCCTGAATTACATCCGGCAGGACAGCCTGTTCGGCCATGCCAGCACCACCACTCTCGGCCTGCGTACTACCCAGGCGATGCCGAACAATGGCGCGTCGGAATACGTGCGCATCCCTGCGGGCAATACTGCCATTTATGCCCCCGGCACCAAGACCCGCGACTACAGCTACCTGGGCTCCGATACTGTGCTGCATGTAGGCAACGAGCTGGAACTGGTGGAGGATCTGTGGCTGACCACCGGCCTTGCCGCCATCTATACGCGCCGCGAAACCCAGGTCACTTACCCTGACGGCCAGGCACCGCTCAGTCAGCATGATTGGGATTACGCGCCGCGCATTGGCCTGCGTTACGACTTCACCCCGCAGTTGCAGGTCTACGGCAACCTGAGCCGCTCGGTAGAGCCACCGCACGCGTGGTCGATGATCTGGGGCTCGAACAAATACTTTGGCCCGGGCAGTGGGGCAGCCACGGGGTTGCAGCGCGAAGGCGTGAAGCTGCGTAATCAGACCGCCACCACCCTGGAAGTCGGCGGGCGCGGTGACGCCTGGCTCGGCCAATGGGACCTGGCGCTCTATCGCTCGGAAGTTCGCCACGAGCTGCTTTCTGTAGAGACCCAGGCCCAGACTGCCACCAGCAACGCTATCATCGCCGAATCCAACGCCAGCCCCACCGTGCACCAGGGCGTGGAACTGAGCCTGCTCAGCCTGCTGTGGGACGGCGGCGGCAGCGGTGAGCTCCAGCTGCGCCAGGCCTACACCTTCAGCGACTTCCACTACCGCGACGACGAGCGTTTCGGCGACAACACTTTGCCCGGCATTCCCAAGCACTACTACCAGGCGCAACTGCGCTACAGCCACCCGACGGGTTTCTACACCAGCCTCAATACCGAGCATGCATCACGGGTAGCGGTGGACTACGCCAATTCCTACTACGCGGCGGCCTACACCACCCTCGGCGCCACCTTCGGCTACGACGCGCCCAAGCAGGACTGGCAAGCCTGGGTCGACCTGCGCAACCTCACCAACCGCCGTTACGCCAACACCGTCACGCCGGGCTACGACGACAAAGGCATGGACGCTGCACGCTCCACCCCCGCTGATGGGCGTGGTATCTACACCGGCGTTTCCTGGAGCTGGCGTTAAATCAACCTTCGTGTTGGCGCAGGCGCTTGTACAGGGTGTTGCGACTCACCCCCAGCTCTCGCGCCAGGTGGGAAATATTCCCGCCCACGGCTTCCAGGCGCTGGCTCAGGTCGAGACTTTCATCCAAGTGTTCAGGTTTAGACAGCGGCACTGTCGCCTGCAAATCCACAAAAAAATCATCGGGCAGGTGCTCTGCGCGGATCGGCTGCTCCTCGGCCATTGCCAGCGCCACCTGCAACACGCTGCTCACTTGGCGTAAATTCCCCGGCCACGGGTGTTGCTCGAATAGCCTCAGCACTTCGGCGCTCAGCCCGGCCCATTGCGTCGGCTCGCGGTGTTGCTGCCACAGTTGCTGGAACAGCGCCTGCTTGTCGGTACGCTCGCGCAACGGCGGCAATTCCAGGGTCAGGCCGCCGATGCGGTAGTACAAGTCCTCGCGAAAGCGCCCGGCCTGCACCAGCTCGCGCAGTGCGCGGTTGGTCGCCGAGATGATGCGCAAGTCCACTGGGAATACCTCGCTACTGCCCACCGGCTGCACACAGCGCTCCTGCAATACCCGTAACAGGCGGGCCTGGGTGGGCAGCGGCATATCGCCGATTTCGTCGAGAAACAGCGTGCCCTTGTCGGCCTTGCGGATCAGACCGATGCTGCCTTTTTGGTTGGCGCCGGTGAAGGCGCCTTTTTCGTAGCCGAACAGTTCCGATTCCACCAGTTCTGCGGGAATCGCCGCACAGTTCACTGCGATTAACGCCTGCCGGCTGCGGGAACTGGTCTGGTGCAGGGCTTTGACGAACACCTCTTTGCCCACGCCGGTCTCGCCGTGAATCAACAACGGAATGTCCTTTTCCAGCAGGCGCTCGGCCTGGCGCACGGCTTTTTCCACGCGCACATCGCCAAAATGCAGGGTTTGGAGGTTGATCGAGGTCGGTGCTGGCGGCTGCGGTTGGCTGAACACCCGGGCCTGCACCGGCATCTGCCTGGGGCGCTTCAATAGGCACTGGAACCGATTGCGTCCCGCCGCTTGCAACGCAAAGGGAAGCCCTTCCGGCTGGTTGAGCAACTCCAGCAGCGACACCTTGAACAGACCGTCGATCATCACCCGCGAGAGGCTGATGCCCAGCAAGTTATCCGCACGCCGATTGGCCGAGAGCACCTGGCCGCTTTCATCAAAGATCAGCAGGCCGGCCCATTGGCTGTCGAGGTTGCTCAGGCCGGTGTTGAAGGTCAGTTGGAAATGTTCGCCGCGAAACAGGTTGAGGATCAGCCGGTTTTCCACGGTCTGGCTCATCATCTTGACCATGCCCAGGGTGTGGGAGGGCGGCAGGTAACTGTCGCTGGACACGTCCAGCACCGCGATGATTTCGCGCTGGGCGTCGAAAATCGGTGCCGCGGAACCGGTCATGAAGCGGTTGGCCTTGAGGAAGTGTTCATCGTGCTCAATATGCACGGCCTGGGCGCAGGCCAGTGCGGTGCCGATGGCGTTGGTGCCACTGGCGCGTTCCATCCAACTGGCGCCGGGGCTGAAGCCACGGGCCAGCGTGGGTTCGATAAACCGCTGGGTGCCCCACGAGGTCAGCACCTGGCCCTGATTGTCGGCCAGCATGATCAGGCAATTGGAATTGCTGAGGATGTTCTCGTAGTAGGGCAATACTTCCTGGTGGGTGGTCTGCACCAGGGAATGCTGGCTTTCCAGGAGCTGGCGAATGCCTTCGGCGGGCAGTTGGTCAAAGCTGGGGGCGCTCTGGTGGTCCAGGCCGTAGGCGCGGCAACGGCGCCAGGATTCCTGGATAAGGGTGTCGTGGGTCAAGGGTTCGGCCATCGTGCGACCTTCTTTATTATTGTTGTCGGGTCTTGCGCCATCTAATGTCGGACATCGAACAATGTGGGAGCGGGCTTGCCCGCGATGGCAGAGGGTCAGGCACACCATCTACAAACTGATGCACCGCCATCGCGGGCAAGCCCGCTCCCACATTTGATCTTCGTCGCGCATAAAGTGTTGTTCACAACTGTTCATTGTCAACCCCGGCAGTGTTCAGTTGTTCAGCCGGATTGTTCACGCCTGAACATCATGATTCACCCATCTCCTTACACATCAAGCGCTTGCGGTTTTGGCACGAAACTCGCTCTGACAACGCACCAGATTCATTCCAATAATAAAAAAGGTCGTGTCATGTCATTGACCCTGGAACATGTCTCCCGCGTTGTCGACGGCCAAACCTGGATCGACGACGCCAACCTGCGGTTCGAAGCCGGTTCTTTCAACGTCCTGCTCGGTCGCACCCTGTCCGGCAAGACCAGCCTGATGCGCTTGATGGCCGGCCTGGACAAGCCCGACAGCGGTCGCATCCTGATGAACGGCGTGGATGTCACGCAAAAGCCGGTACGCCTGCGCAATGTGTCGATGGTCTACCAGCAGTTCATCAACTACCCGACCATGACCGTGTTCGAAAACATCGCCTCGCCGTTGCGCCAGGCCGGTGTGTCCCAGGAGGTGATCCAGAGCAAGGTGCTGGAAACCGCCAAGATGCTGCGCATCGAGAAATTCCTGCAGAGCCACCCCCTGGAATTGTCCGGTGGCCAGCAACAACGCACCGCCATGGCCCGCGCCCTGGTGAAAGATGCCGAACTGATTCTGTTCGATGAGCCGCTGGTCAACCTGGACTACAAACTGCGCGAAGAGCTGCGCCAGGAAATGCGCGAACTGTTCAAGGCGCGCCACACCATCGCGATATATGCCACCACCGAGCCCAACGAAGCCCTGGCCTTGGGTGGCACCACCACCATTCTTCACGAGGGGCGGGTAATCCAGAGCGGCAAGGCCGCCGAGGTCTACCACCAGCCGCAAACCGTCCTCGCCGCTGAACTGTTCTCTGAGCCGCCGATCAACCTGATGCCAGGGCGCATCAGCGGCAACGAAGTGAGCTTCGCCAATTTCGTGCATTTCCCACTCAACGTTGACCTGCGTCCTATCGGCGAAGGCGAATTCCGCTTTGGCGTGCGCCCCAGCCATATCAGCCTGGTGCCTAGCAACGATGATGACCTGGAGCTGGCGGTGACCGTGGAAGTCGCCGAAATCAGCGGCTCGGAAACCTTCCTGCATGTGCGCAGTGAGCATTTCCTCCTGGTGCTGCACCTGCCGGGGGTACATGAATACGATGTCGACGCGCCGATCCGCGTGTATATCCCCACCCATAAACTGTTTGTGTTCGATGGTCAGGGTCGCTTGGTCCAGGCCCCCGGGCGCCGTGTCGCGAGGGTTGCCTGATGGCCGAGATCCATTTGCGCAACCTGGCCCATAGCTATAGTCCTACACCCACAGGTCCAGAAGACTACGCCATTCGGGAAATGAATCATGTGTGGGAGCAGGGCGGTGCCTACGCCTTGCTCGGGCCGTCGGGCTGCGGCAAGTCCACGCTGCTCAATATCATTTCCGGCCTGCTCAGCCCGTCCGAAGGCCAGGTGCTGTTCGATACCCAAGTCGTCAACGACTTGACCCCGGAAAAGCGCAATATCGCCCAGGTGTTCCAGTTTCCGGTGGTGTACGACACCATGACGGTGTTCGACAACCTGGCGTTCCCGCTGCGCAACCAGGGCATGGCCGAAGCGAAAATTCACAGCAAGGTGCAGGAGATCGCCGAAGTCCTCGACTTGCAAAACCTGCTGAGCAAAAAAGCCCGTAACCTCACCGCCGACGAAAAACAGAAAGTCTCCATGGGCCGTGGCCTGGTACGCGATGACGTGTCGGCGATCCTGTTCGACGAGCCGCTGACGGTGATCGACCCGCACCTGAAGTGGAAACTGCGGCGCAAGCTCAAGCAGATTCACGAGCAGTTCAATATCACCATGGTCTACGTTACCCACGATCAACTGGAGGCCTCCACGTTCGCCGACAAGATCGCGGTGATGTACGGCGGGCAGATCGTGCAGTTCGGTACGCCGCGTGAATTGTTCGAGCGGCCCAGCCACACCTTTGTCGGTTACTTCATCGGTAGCCCTGGGATGAATCTGATCGAGGTGCAGGCCAAGGCTGGCGGTGTAGGGTTCGCCAATACCCTGTTGCCGCTGTCCGAAGCGATGCAGCAACGTCTCAACACCACCGACTACAAAAAGCTCCAGGTCGGCATTCGTCCGGAATTTATCCACGTATGGGACGAGTACAACCCTGACGCCCTGCAAGCCGACGTCGTACATGTGGAGGACCTAGGCACCTACAAGATCATGACCCTCAACCTCGACGGCGCCACCCTCAAGGTGCGCCTGGCCGAGGACAAGCCGGTGCCGGAAGGCAAGGCCTCCATCAGCTTCCCGACGCAATGGCTGATGCTCTACGCCGACGATTACCTGCTGGAGGTGGCGCCATGAACAAAGTGCAGAACAACAAGGCCTGGTGGCTGGTGTTGCCGGTGTTCCTGCTGGTGGCGTTCAGTGCGGTGATCCCGATGATGACCGTGGTCAACTATTCGGTGCAGGACATTTTCGACCAATCCAGCCGCTATTTCGTCGGGGCCGACTGGTACAAGCAGGTGCTGCTCGACCCACGCCTGCACGACTCGCTGCTGCGCCAGTTCATCTACTCGGCCTGCGTGCTGTTGATCGAGATCCCGCTGGGCATCGCCATCGCCCTGACCATGCCCACCAAGGGCCGCTGGTCCTCGCTGGTGCTGATCATCCTTGCCATTCCCTTGCTGATTCCGTGGAACGTGGTCGGCACTATCTGGCAGATTTTTGGCCGTGCCGACATCGGCCTGCTGGGCTCGACCCTCAACGCCCTGGGCATCAGCTACAACTATGCGGCCAACACCATGGACGCCTGGGTCACCGTACTGGTCATGGACGTGTGGCACTGGACCTCACTGGTGGCGCTGCTGTGCTACTCAGGTTTAAGGGCCATTCCGGACGTGTACTACCAGGCTGCGCGGATTGATCGTGCATCGGCCTGGGCGGTGTTCCGACATATCCAGTTGCCGAAGATGAAAAGCGTGCTGCTGATCGCGGTGATGCTGCGCTTCATGGACAGCTTCATGATCTACACCGAACCCTTCGTGCTCACCGGCGGCGGGCCGGGTAATGCCACCACTTTCCTGAGCCAGACGCTTACTCAAATGGCCGTCGGCCAATTCGACCTGGGCCCGGCGGCGGCGTTTTCCCTGGTGTACTTCCTGATCATCCTGTTGGTGTCCTGGCTGTTCTACACCGCCATGACCCATTCCGACGCCAACCGCTGAGGCCGCCAACATGAGCAAGCGCAAGCTGATTCCACTACTCGTTTACATCCTGTTCCTGCTGGTGCCGATTTACTGGCTGCTGAACATGTCCTTCAAGAGCAACACCGAAATCCTCGGCGGCCTGACCCTGTTTCCGCAGGATTTCACCCTGGCCAACTACAAGGTGATCTTCACCGACCCGAGCTGGTACACCGGCTACCTCAACTCGCTGTACTACGTGAGCCTGAACACGGTGATCTCCCTGAGCGTGGCGCTACCGGCGGCGTATGCGTTCTCGCGCTATCGCTTCCTGGGTGACAAGCACCTGTTCTTCTGGCTGCTGACCAACCGCATGGCGCCGCCGGCGGTGTTTTTGCTGCCGTTTTTCCAGCTGTATTCCTCCATCGGGTTGTTCGACACGCACATTGCCGTGGCCCTGGCCCATTGCCTGTTCAACGTGCCGTTGGCGGTATGGATCCTTGAAGGCTTCATGTCCGGCGTACCCAAGGAAATCGACGAAACCGCCTACATCGACGGCTATAGTTTTCCCAAGTTCTTCGTGAAGATTTTTATCCCGCTGATCGGCTCCGGTATCGGCGTCACGGCGTTTTTCTGTTTCATGTTTTCCTGGGTAGAACTGCTGCTGGCGCGCACGCTCACCTCGGTCAACGCCAAACCCATCGCAGCGGTAATGACCCGTACGGTGTCGGCTTCCGGCATTGATTGGGGCGTGCTGGCAGCGGCGGGGGTGTTGACCATCCTGCCGGGCATGCTGGTGATCTGGTTTGTTCGCAACCACGTGGCCAAGGGCTTTGCCTTGGGCCGGGTCTAGAGGAGTCGATGATGGAATGGATGGCCTGGACCACCCCCACTGCGCTGTTCTTTGGCGGCATTGCCCTGATTCTGGCGGGCATGACCACTTGGGAATTACGTTCGCCGAGTATCCCGCGGCGCGGTTTGCTGCCGATCAGCACCACCCGTGGCGATCGCTTGTTTATCGGTCTTCTCGGTAGCGCCTACCTGCATTTGCTGGTCATTGGCGTTACCGACTGGAGTATCTGGGTGGCGTCCGCGCTCTCCCTTGTTTGGCTGTTGAGTGTGATGCGTTGGGGCTAGCTGTGCACGGGCTTGTGTGGCGAGGGAGCTTGCTCCCGCTGGAGTGCGCAGCACTCCCAAACCGATAACCGACTCGGATATCTATTTTGGGGCCGCTTCGCAGCCCAGCGGGAGCAAGCTCCCTCGCCACAGCAAGCTCGCTCCTACAAGCCCCGTTTGAAATTAACCTGGAGGTCTCTATGTTGAATAAAAACAATAAGCTGCGACATAGCATTTCATTGGCCGCCGTACTGGCCCTCAGTGGTTTGAGCGCTTCGGCCTGGGCTGATGCGTATGAAGATGCCGCGAAAAAATGGATCGGCAGCGAGTTCAAACCCTCGACCCTTACCGAAGCCCAGCAGTTGGAGGAGTTGAAGTGGTTTATCAAGGCGTCGGAGCCGTTCCGTGGGATGAAGATCAACGTGGTGTCGGAAACCCTCACCACCCATGAATACGAATCCAAGGTGCTGGCCAAGGCCTTCAGTGAAATCACCGGCATCAAGCTGACCCACGACCTGCTGCAGGAAGGCGACGTGGTGGAGAAGCTGCAAACCCAGATGCAATCCGACAAGAATATCTATGACGGCTGGGTCAACGATTCCGACTTGATCGGTACGCACTTTCGCTACGGCAAGACCGAGTCCATCACCGACCTGATGGCCAACGAAGGTAAGGATTTCACCTCGCCCACCCTGGACCTCAAGGACTTTATCGGCCTGTCTTTCACCACCGCGCCGGACGGCAAGATCTACCAGTTGCCCGACCAGCAGTTCGCCAACCTCTATTGGTTCCGCGCCGACTGGTTCGAGCGGCCGGAGCTGAAGGCCAAGTTCAAGGAGAAATACGGCTACGACCTGGGCGTGCCGGTGAACTGGTCGGCTTATGAAGACATCGCCAAGTTCTTCAGCGAAGACGTCAAGGAAATCGACGGCAAGCGCATTTATGGGCACATGGACTACGGCAAGAAAGACCCGTCCCTGGGCTGGCGTTTCACCGATGCCTGGTTCTCCATGGCCGGCGGCGGCGACAAAGGCTTGCCCAACGGTTTGCCGGTGGACGAGTGGGGCATCCGTGTAGAGGACTGCCACCCGGTGGGCTCCAGCGTCACCCGCGGCGGCGACACCAACGGCCCGGCGGCGGTATTCGCCACGCAGAAATACGTGGACTGGATGAAAGCCTACGCGCCACCGGAAGCGGCGGGCATGACCTTCTCCGAATCCGGCCCGGTGCCGTCCCAGGGCAACATCGCCCAGCAGATCTTCTGGTACACCGCGTTTACCGCCGACATGGTCAAACCGGGCCTGCCGGTGGTGAATGCCGACGGTACGCCGAAATGGCGCATGGCACCGTCCCCAGTCGGGCCGTATTGGGAAAAGGGCATGAAGAAGGGCTATCAGGACGTAGGTTCCTGGACCTTCCTCAAGTCCACGCCCGAAAAGCAGAAACTCGCGGCCTGGCTCTACGCGCAGTTCGTGACCTCAAAAACGGTGTCGCTGAAGAAAACCATCGTTGGCCTGACGCCGATTCGTGAGTCCGATATCAACTCCCAGGCCATGACCGACATGGCGCCCAAACTCGGGGGGCTGGTGGAGTTCTACCGCAGCCCGGCCCGTACCGAGTGGTCCCCGACGGGCACCAACGTGCCGGACTACCCGCGCCTGGCGCAACTGTGGTGGAGCAATATCGCCGCAGCGGCCAGCGGCGAGAAGACCCCGCAACAGGCGCTGGACAACCTGGCCAAGGAGCAGGATGCGATCATGACGCGCCTGGAACGCTCCAAGGTGCAACCGGTGTGCGGCCCGAAAATGAACCCCGAGCGTGACGCGCAATACTGGTTCGACCAGCCGGGTGCACCGAAGCCGAAACTGGCCAACGAAAAGCCCAAGGGCGAAACCGTGAACTACAACGACCTGCTCAAGCAGTGGGAGGCGGCGCGTAAGTAACAGCGCCATCTCAACCCCTGTAGGAGCGAGCTTGCTCGCGAAGAACTCACCGACGCCGCGTTTATTCAGGAAGCACGCGTTATCGTTGACGTTTTTCGCGAGCAAGCTCGCTCCTACAGGCATTTTTTGGTTTTGTGAGCCCTGACAAACGACCGCTTATCCCTCCCAACCCAACCTCATTTGAATTTTCCGCACGCCCCGAGGCTCTGCATTTTAGAAGCGCGTGATGTTGAGCGCTCTTGCGGGGCCACCTTGTGGGAGGCCCGTTGTAACGGACTTTGCGGAAACTGCCATCATGACACTCCTTACAGCGCTGTCTGGCCAGCCGGCCTCTCTCACCGACTCGGCCCAGGGCCGCCATCAACGGGTCTACCAACAGCTGCATGGCGAAACCCAAGACGCCACCGAACTGGCGCGTGAATACCTGCACGATCAATTGGCCCTGGTAGAGGACACCGACTGCGACTTGCCTGAGGCGCCCGAACAGCTGATGGCCTGGGTCGAGCAACGCTGCGCCGAGGTGGCCCAGGCCTATGCCGACTACCTTGAGCAGCGCCAGCAAGGGGGGCCACGACGGTATTTCCAGAACAAGGCCCATGCGTTGTACTTTCTGCAGCGCGTGGCACCCACCAAACAGGTCGACGGCGCCTGGCTCTATGGCTTGCTGCGCTATTGGCAAGACCAGCGCTTCGACGGCCTGCTCACCACTTACCTGGAAGAATTGGGCGACGGTGAAGCCGCGCAGAACCATGTGGTGATCTACCGCAAGTTGCTCAGCGAACACGATGCCGACAGCGAAGCCGGCCTTGAGGATGACCATTACCTGCAAGGCGCGCTGCAACTGGCGCTTGGCGTGTGCGCCGACGAGTTCCTGCCGGAGGTCATTGGCTTCAACCTGGGTTACGAGCAACTGCCGCTGCACCTGTTGATCACCGCCTATGAACTCAGTGAGCTGGGTATCGACCCTTATTACTTCACGCTGCATGTCACCATCGACAACGCCAGCAGCGGCCACGCGAGCAAGGCGGCGCAATCGGTGCTGAACCTGTTGCCGCTGGGCGAGGGCAGGGTAGACTTCTATCGCCGTGTGGCGGCATGCTACCGTCTGAATGATTTGGGCCTGGGTACCACGTCTATCATCAAACAATTCAACTTGCAGGACGAGGTGGTGGCGATGCTTGAGCGCAAGCGCGCCTTCGGCCAGCACATGCATTCGGACTATTGCCGCTTCGAAGGGCAGACCGTCAACCAATGGCTGGCCCAGCCTGGGCAGATCGGCGCGTTCCTCAAGGCCCTCGAAGACAAAGGCTGGATCAAACACAACCAGGACCCCGCCAACAGCCGCTTCTGGCAATTGATCGAGGGCGCTGGCGCCGCGATGTTCGGGGTGTTCAGCGGTTATGAAAAACAACTGATCCATGACTGGATTGCGGGTGAATGGGTTACCAGCGAACGCGTGCCGCCCGTGCGGCCGGGACGCGGCAGCCGGTTTTCCCGCGAGCAGCATCGTCCCGCGGATCCTGATACCCAGGCCCTGGCGGAGTCATTGTGCAACTTGCCCGATGTGCAGCAGCTCAATGCACTGATCCCGTGGCTGTCGGCACGCCGTCACTGCACGCCTGCCGGGCTGTATGCCACTCGCCGCTTTATCCAACTGCGTGCGCGCCTGCGCTAAGGAATGTGCCTATGTCTGCGCAACAACTGGCTGATCGTGCCTTGTTGAATTTGGGCCGGGGGTTGAAGGAGGGTGGTTATCGCTTTATCACGCCAACGCCCTTGACCCATGAGCGTGTCTATCGGCGGCTGGCGACGCCCCTGGCAATGACGCTGCGCGATGTGTTCGGTTGGTCGATGCCGTTCGATCAAGGCTTGTTGCCCGAGGCCCTGCGCGAAGAATTGCAGCAAGCGGATGTGATCGAAAAGCACGGCGCGCTATGGCGCAGCTCGGTGCGATGGTCGAGCCTCGACGAGCTGCTGTTCGCCCATTCGCCTTATCCTACCGACCAGGCGGACGCAGTGTTTTTCGGCCCCGACAGCTACCGCTTTGCCCACGTGATCGAAGCCTATCTGCAACAGCGTTTCGAGCCGCTCAAGCGCGCTGTAGACATTGGCTGTGGCGCCGGCGTCGGTGCGCTGGTGATTGCTAAAGCCCGGCATGACGCCCAGGTGCTGGCGGTGGATATCAACCCCCGTGCCCTGCGCATGACCGCGGTGAATGCCGAGCTGGCCGCGCTGAATAACGTCAGCGTGTACCACAGTGACGTGCTGGCCAGTGTGGAGGGCGAATTCGACCTGATCGTCGCTAACCCGCCGTACATGAAAGATGACCGCCAGCGCGCCTATCGCCATGGCGGCGGCGCCTTGGGGGAGCAGTTGTCGCTGCGCATCGTCAGTGAGTCCATCGGGCGCCTGGCCCTGGGCGGTAGCCTGTTGCTGTATACCGGGGTGGCGATGGTGGCCGGCAGCGACCCCTTCCTGGAGGCGGTCAAGCCGCTGCTGGGCAGCGACGCCTACGGCTGGACCTACCGCGAACTGGACCCGGATGTTTTCGGTGAAGAACTGGAAAAGCCAGGCTATGAACAGGTGGAGCGCATCGCCGTGGTCGCACTGACTGTCACCCGATTGCGCTGAATACCCGATGCTCACCTTTGGCATTGAAGAGGAATACTTCATCACCGACCTGCACAGCCGCCAGATGGTCGGCGAGCCCTCGGCGGCAGTGCTGGCGGCCTGTCGCGAAGCGATTGGCGCGGGCTTCTCGTTTGAGATGTTCCAGGGCCAGATCGAGGCGGCCTCTCCGGTGTTCACCTCCAGCGCCGAAGCGGCGGACTACTTCCGGGCAGTGCGCGGCAACCTGGCGCAATCCCTGGCTGAGTTCGGCCTCGGTGTGGTGTGCGCCGGCAGCCACCCCCTGGCCGATTGGCGTGAGCAGCGGCCAACCGATCAGGCGCATTTCCGGCACCTGTTCGACGATATTCAATATGTAGCGCGGCGCAGTGTGTTGTGCGGGCTGCATGTGCATGTGCAGGTGCCGCAAACGCTGGACCGTATCGCGGTGATGAACCAGGTGTCGCCGTGGTTGCCGTTGTTGCTGCTGCTCAGTTGCTCGTCCCCCTTCTGGGACGGCGCGCCCAGCGGCTTCATGAGCTACCGCCAGGCCGCGTGCGACGAGTGGCCCCGCATGGGCGTGCCGGAACACTTCAGCGATTGGGCCGAGTACCAGCGCTACCTGGCCATGTTACAGCGCATCGGCGCGATCAAGGCCGATGGCAATGGCTGGTGGGGAATCCGCCCAGCGGCACGCTATCCCACCCTTGAACTGCGCATGACCGACGCCTGCCCACGGTTGGCGGACACCTTGGCCCTCGCCACGCTGTTTCGGGTAATGGTCGCCCATGCCTGCGCGATGCAGCGCCCTGGCGCCGGGTTCAGTGCCGAGGCGCGCTGGCTGCTCAAGGAAAATCGCTGGCAGGCCAAGCGTTATGGGGTCGCAGGCACCTTCGCGTTGGACGACGCAGGCACCCTGGGCAGCGCTGAGCAATGGCTGCAGTGCGCCCGGCAGACCTTTGCCGCCACCGCAGAGGCCATGGGCGAGCCGCTGCTGTTCGATACCCTGCAGGCACTGCTGCGACGCGGCAACAGCGCGGCCGAGCAGTTGCGCTGGGAGGCCCAGGCCCAGGCGAGCGGCGCCGATGCGCTTGCCAGCTTGCGCCAGGTAGTCGACCTGCTGTTGGCCCAGACTCGCGGCGACCATTGATCGGGTCTTGAACGAGGTTGATGGAACACTGATGGTGTTGCTCCGCCCTTAATCAGTAACCCCTCAACGGCAGGAGCGCAGAGCATGCGAGCGATGACTTACCAGGGCGCACACAAGGTGCAGGTGGATACCGTGCCCGATCCGATCATTGAACAACCCGACGACATCATTCTGCGGGTCACCGCCACCGCGATCTGTGGCTCGGACCTGCACCTGTACCGGGGCAAGATCCCGACCGTGGAGCACGGCGATATCTTCGGCCATGAGTTCATGGGCATCGTCGAAGAAACCGGCCCGGCCGTCACCGCCGTGCAACGCGGCGACCGTGTGGTGATTCCGTTCGTGATTGCCTGTGGCGATTGCTTTTTCTGCCAGCTCCAGCAATTCGCCGCCTGCGAAACCACCAACGATGGGCGCGGCGCGATCCTGAATAAAAAATCCATCCCACCGGGTGCCGCGCTGTTTGGCTACAGCCGCCTGTATGGCGGTATTCCCGGCGGCCAGGCGGAGTGGGTGCGGGTGCCCAAGGCCAATACCGGGCCGTTCAAGGTGCCCGGCACCCTGGCGGATGAGAAGGTGCTGTTCCTCTCCGATATCCTGCCCACCGCTTGGCAGGCAGTGACCAACGCTGGCATCGGCAAAGGCTCCAGCGTGGCCATCTATGGCGCCGGGCCCGTAGGCCTGCTCAGTGCGGCCTGCGCGCAGATGCTGGGTGCCGAGCAGATCTTCATGGTCGACGACCATCCGTATCGTTTGGCCTATGCGCAAAAAATGTACGGCGTGATCCCGATCAACTTCGAAGAAGACGAAGACCCGGCGGACACCATCATCCGCCAGACCGCCGGTATGCGCGGCGTCGATGGTGTGGTGGACGCGGTGGGTTTCGAGGCCAAGGGCAGCACCACGGAAACCCTGCTCACCGCGCTCAAGATCGAGGGCAGCAGCGGCAAGGCGCTGCGCCAGTGCATCGCCGCCGTACGTCGCGGTGGTGTGGTCAGCGTCGCCGGGGTGTATGCCGGGTTTATCCATGGCTTCATGTTTGGCGATGCTTTCGACAAGGGCCTGACCTTCAAGATGGGCCAGACCCATGTGCAGCGGTTCTTACCGGAGTTGTTGGAGCACATCGAGCTGGGGCATCTGCATCCGGAGGCGATCATCACTCACAGGCTGCCCCTGGAGCAGGCGGCGCGGGGGTATGAGCTGTTTGATAAAGCCGAGGAGGAATGCCGCAAGGTGATCCTGCTGCCGGGTGGGAGCGACCGGCCGCTGACCGAGCCGCTGGACGAACTGACCCCTGAGTTGCGCGTACAAAGCGTTCCCGGGTTCTAGGCCAATAACCGGAAAAATGTGGGAGCTGGTTTGCCTGCTATAGCGGTGGTTCAGTTGAATATTCAGTGACTGACACGCCGCCTTCGCGGGCAAGCCCGCTCCCACAGGGGATCTGTGCCGGACGCTGATTTTGTGGGCGATGCATGACCAATGTGGGAGCTGGCTTGCCTGCGAAGGCGGCGTGACAGTCCCTGCGCCTGTTACTGCACTACCGCTATAGCAGGCAAGCCAGCTCCCACATGGTTCTTCTTTGCTTTGACAGTGGTGTTTCCCACATTAACCTGTGTCAGGCTGCGGCTTGCGGCTGGATGCGCAATTGGCCCTCGACATCCTTGACCAACCCACTGGCGACAAACAGCGGCGCCAGGCGTTTGTGCCACTGTGGCTCGACAAACTCTTTGACTGTATCCAGCGCCAACGTTCCACTGAGCGGCAGCTCGGCCTTGGTGTACGACAACCATGCCTTCTTCAACGCCATCAACACATCACTCCCCGCCGTCGAAGCGAAGCGACGGTGCACCGGTTTACCCTCGAAGGTGAAGGTGTGTTGGAACTCATAACCGCTTTCATCGCCGCCGTTGGCCGTGCAGCGCACGCAGGTGCAAGGGCCGTCGCCGAAGGCGCTGCGCAGGTAGGCGTTGAAGTCCACCACGGGCTTGAGTGACAGGCGCTTATCAACCTCGAACAGGTCCCCGGTCATTTTTTCGTCAGTGTTCAACGTCCATTCCTCGCAGTCGGTTGCTGTGTTTCAAAGCGCGGCACAATACCAGCCGAGCGTGGGTTTGGGGATTATTTGCGTCGTGGGAGGGTCAGCGGAAGAACTCACCGGGGGTGGAATCGAACTGCTGACGAAATGCATTGATAAACGCTGAGGTCGATTCATAGCCACACCCCAATGCCACATCCGTCACCCGCTCGCCTTGTTCCAGGGCGGGCAGGGCGCTCAACAGGCGCAGGCGCTGGCGCCACGCGCGGAATGTCAGCCCGGTGTCACTCAGGAACACCCGACTGAGGGTCTTTTCGCTGACCCCCAGTTTGCGGCTCCACTCGCCCAAGGTGGTCTGCTGCTCGGGGTGCAGGTTCAGGCTGCGGTAGATCTGCCGCAGTCGTGGGTCGTGAGGCAGCGGCAACATCAAATCCACCTGGGGTGCGGCGGCGAGCTGGTCGAGCAGTACCTGTGCCAGGCGCCCGTCCGGCCCGTCCTCGGTATATTCCACCGGTAATTGGCTGAAGTTGCGGATCAGCTCGCGTAACAAACTGCTCACCTCCAGCACCTGGCAACGCTCGGCGGCCCACGCGGTGACGCTGCAATCGAGGTACAAGCTGCGCATCTCCGTATGGGGCGAACTGAACACACGATGGGGCATGCCGGCCGGAATCCATACGGCGCGCTGCGGTGGCGCGACGAAACGACCGACGCTGGTCTGGATCTCCAGCACGCCGGAAATCGCGTAGGACAACTGCACCCACGGGTGGCTGTGGCGTCGTGTCAGCGCCCGGTTGGGCAAGGATTCAGTACGCCCGTACACCGGCCTCGGCAGGCTGGAAAGCCCAGGTACACTGCGGCGCACGGCTTTTTCATGTCCTTTAGGCGGCATTTACTGGCTCATTGGCGTTAGTCGGTAACAGGTGGTTACGTTAGAGTCGTCGCGACGCTCTTGGCAACCCCTGGAAGAATTGCTTATGACCCGGCCCCGGTTTCTCCCCGACAACTTCACCCTCACCCTGATCGCCACGGTGATCCTCGCTTCACTGCTGCCCGCCAGCGGCCAGACCGCCGTGGCGTTCGGCTGGGTCACCAACCTGGCCATCGCGCTGCTGTTTTTCCTGCACGGCGCCAAGCTGTCGCGCAAGGCTATCGTCGCCGGTGCCGGCCACTGGCGTTTGCATTTGCTGGTGTTCAGCCTGACCTTCGTACTGTTTCCGTTGCTGGGCCTGGCGCTCAAGCCAGTGCTGTCGCCGCTGATCGGCAACGAGCTGTACATGGGCATGCTCTACCTCTGCGCCTTGCCGGCCACTGTGCAATCGGCGATTGCCTTTACCTCCCTGGCCCGCGGCAACATCCCGGCGGCCATCTGCAGCGCGGCGGCGTCCAGCCTGTTCGGCATCTTCCTGACGCCGTTGCTGGTAGCGCTGCTGCTCAACGTGCATGGGGATGGCGGCTCCACAGTCGATGCGATTGTCAAAATCAGCGTGCAGTTGTTGCTGCCCTTCATCGCCGGGCAAGTCGCCAGCCGCTGGATCGGTGGCTGGGTCGGGCGTAACAAAGCCTGGCTGAAATTCGTCGATCAGGGCTCGATTCTGTTGGTGGTCTACGGCGCCTTCAGCGAGGCGGTCAATGAGGGCATCTGGCACCAGATCCCGCTGTGGGAATTGGGCGGGTTGGTGGTGGCCTGCTGCGTGTTGCTGGCCCTGGTGTTGGTGGCGTCGACGCTGCTGGGCAAGGCGTTTGGTTTTAACCAGGAAGACCGTATCACCATCCTGTTCTGCGGCTCGAAGAAAAGCCTGGCGACCGGCGTGCCGATGGCGCAGGTGCTGTTTGCCGGGGCGAGCATGGGGGTGTTGATTTTGCCGTTGATGCTGTTTCACCAGATCCAGTTGATGGTTTGTGCGGCGTTGGCCCAACGCTATGCCCAGCGGCCGGAGAGCATTCCTGAATTGATGGGGCAGGTAGATCCGTGATGCACCTCTCATTCGCGGGTAAATAAGCTCAAGTTAACCGGCGTGCCGACGACTTACTTCTTAACTGACCCAAGAAGGAGTGTCGGCATGAACGTTCGTCGTGTTGCGGTAATGACTGGCCTCCTGGCCCTGTGGGCAAGTACCTGCGGCGCCGCCCAGACCGTGGGGCAGGGCACCATCAGGTTCAGCGGCGCGATTGTCGAGTCAGGGTGTGCGACAAATGCGCGCAGCGGCTCGGTAATGGAACTGCGCGGTTGCGCCCAATCCAGTCGTGGCAGCCGAATCGAGGTGCGCAGTGTCGCGCCGGTGGTCAGCGTCGACGCACCCCATGTGCGGCTGGTAGCGGACACCGGCGAGGGGCGCTATTACGATCAGCGTTACGTGCTGGTAGACCGCGCCGGCAAGCTGATTCAGTCGGGCAATTACGTGATTACCATGACCTCGCCATAAACCCTGGGGCGACGATCCGCAGCAACAGCGGTGCGAGAAACCTATAGAATGTTCGGCGGCGGCGCTTGTCCTGGGTGGCCGCTTGATCATCGTCAGAGTACCGCGCCCGTCAATGAGCCTTTCAGCCGCAACCCCCCAAGCCAATTGGCAACCGGTCATCGCCCTCGCGCTGGCCGCGTTTGTGTTCAATACCACCGAATTCGTCCCCGTCGGGCTGCTCAGCGCCATTGGTGCCAGCTTTGACATGCCCGTGGCCAGCGTCGGCCTGATGCTCACCATCTACGCGTGGATTGTGTCGCTGACCTCGCTGCCGGTGATGCTGCTGACCCGCAACGTCGAACGGCGCAAATTGCTGATCGTGCTGTTCGGTCTGTTTATCGCCAGCCATATTCTCTCCAGCGTGGCCACCAGCTTCGGCTTGCTGATGGTCAGTCGGGTCGGCATTGCCCTGGCCCATGCGTTGTTCTGGTCGATCACGGCTTCACTGGCTGTGCGCCTGGCGCCAGAAGGCAAGCAGGTGCAGGCTCTTGGCTTGTTGGCTACCGGCACGTCCCTGGCGATGGTGTTGGGCATTCCCTTGGGCCGTCTGTTGGGCGAGGCCATGGGCTGGCGTACCACCTTTCTGGTGATCGCCGCCTTCGCCGCCGCCCTTGTGTTCTGGCTGGGGCGCACCTTGCCGCTGCTGCCCAGCCAGAACTCCGGCTCCCTGCGCAGCCTGCCGTTGCTGTTCAAGCGCCCGGCGCTGGTGGCGCTCTATGTGCTGACCGCAATGACCGTCACTGCGCAATTCACCGCCTACAGCTACATCGAACCCTTCGTCGAAGGCGTCGCCGGCCTGGGCGGCAGTGCCGTGACCCTGATCCTGCTGGTGTTCGGTGGTGCTGGCATCATCGGCTCGTTGTTGTTCAGCCTGGTGCATCGCTTCAACCCCCACCTGTTCGTGATCGGCGCAGTGTCTATCCTCGCCGCGTGCCTGGCGCTGATGCTGCCGTTGAGCGGCGCCGAGTCTTACCTGGTGGGGCTGAGCATTTTCTGGGGCATGGCGATCATGGGGTTTGGCCTGGCCATGCAGTCCAAGGTGCTGGTGCTGGCACCGGATGCCACGGATGTGGCCATGGCGATGTTTTCCGGGATCTACAACATTGGCATCGGCGGCGGCGCGTTGATGGGCAGTTGGGTGGGCAGCCACTTCGGCTTCGCCTGGATCGGCGCGGCGGGCGGTTTGCTGGCGGGGCTGGCGTTGGTGGGGTATTGCCTGGCGATTCGGCGGTTTGGGCAGGGTGTGCCGCTTAACAAATGAATTTCACAGGGATTGGTGATTGATGAAGTACTTGATCGTTGCATGTGTTCTGTTAGGGCTCAGCGGTTGCGTTACCAACCAGTTGCACTTCGCGGCGTACTCGACGGAGGCCGAGTTGGCGGCAATCAAAAGTAGTGTTGTACAGGCCGACATCGTGCAAGTGACTGGCGCTGAAAAGTGTACGCGCTGCAAGGAGTCGAGCAAGCTTGTTTGGCATGCTGCTAATTACAATGTCGGCCTTTACGAGGGGTTCGCCAACGTTCCTGTTGACGACTGGACCGAGTTCACCAAACGTGCGGTGGGCGTTTCTCCCTCTTCGACACTCAAAACCAGCGTCGAGATCGACAGAGTCTTCGTCAAGACTTGGAACTCTCCTGACTATTACGCCTGTGAGGTTAGCCTGACGGTGGATATCGCCGGCACGAAATATGCTGGGCATTCCCGGCTCAAGTTGAAGCAGGCGGGGCAAAGCTTGATAGGTGACAAGCTTGCTGCCCTTAACGCGCAGGTATTGGATACTGTAGGCCTGACAGTTAAAGCAGCCTATATGGATGCTTTGGCCAACTATCACAAGGTACGCTGAATAAATGCGGCTTTGCTGATTTGCTGAGTTTATAGAGGGCGACCGTAAGGTCGCCTGTTTTCGGTTACGACATCCTTGCCCTTAGCCTACGCCCGATCACATCCAGTAAATCGCAGCCGTCCCGCAATGGAATACTCAACAGCAACGCGAAGTCCTGCAGCACCACGGTATCGCTGCTGATTTCATCGCGAAGTGCCAGGTTTTCCAGAACTTGAGTGACTGCCCGAATACGAAAAACTGCTGCGTCATGCAAAGCATCAAGCGGCGCCTGAGTATCGATTAGCAGTGTAGGTATGGTGCAATCGGGGCCCGTTATGGGCATATACCGATCAGATGAGGTCATGGTTCTTGCTCCTATATCTAAGTGAGCCGTCACCTTCTGCCGCCAAGCAGAATTAGGGTGGCGGATTACGCAAGGTTGGCGGACCGGGGATATAGGACCCGGCACTTCCGAAGAAGTCCCTGCGCAACCCGCCATTGCACGAAATCACGGGCGCAAAAAAAGCGCCTGCAATCGTGTTGGGGGCGCCGTTGCGCCTATATCTGGTCGGACCGCCAAGTCCAATCGCAGCACTTGCTGCGAGTTGAAAGAGTAGCCTGCGCGATGCTCCATCGCAACCGGGAAGTGGATGACATCAAAAAATTGGACCGTTCACATCCTGTCATTGTGGTGAGCAACGCGAAGTTCTACGCCACCGGGATCAACGGATCCGCTGCCGCCAACGCCACCTTTCTATCCGCCGCCGGTGGATAGATCCACACGCTATTGATCTGCTGTTTGAGTTCCTTGGCTTCCTGGCCCACCAGCTTGAGCTGACGGTCCCAGCCTTCGGTGTACACCGCGCCCCAGGCGCCGAGGTCGAGGCAGGTCACGTATTTGGGTTGGCTGTAGGCCATGGGGGCCACGCCGATCAGATCGGCGGCGACGTTGTTGCCGGCGTAGCGGCCCAGCGCGATGGCGTGCTGGCAGGACATGGCAGCGAAGTTGCCCAGCGCGTCAGTGGCGGCGTAGGCCACGTCGCCAGCGGCGAAGATGGTAGCCTGGCCCTTGACCTTGAGGTGGGCGTCCACGTGCAGGCGGCCCTGGGGATCGCGGGTGCCCTCAATCTGTTCGGTCAGGGGGTTGGCGCGAAAGCCGATGGTCCAGATCACGGTGCTCGATTCAATCCGCTGCCCATCAGCCAGGGTCACGCCACCGGCATCCACCGAGGCGACCGAGGTGTTCAGTACCCATTCAAGCCCCAGTGCCTGGCTGGCTTCGATGATCGAGGGGCGTATGCCATCGCCCATCGACGCGGCAATCTGCGGCCCGCGGTCGACCACGATCACACGGATGTTGGCCGTCTCACCCAGTGCCGCACGCAGGCGCGCCGGCATTTCGGTGGCGGTCTCGATACCGGTAAAGCCGCCGCCGGCCACCACCACGGTATTGCGGGCCGGGGTGTCGGGCAGGTTTTTCAGGGCGTTGATATGGGCTTCAAGGTGCGCGGCGTCTTCGATCTGATCCACATCGAACACATGCTCGATGCCGTCCATGCCGGGGCGGTTCAAGCGGCTGCCGGCGGCCACTACCAGGCGATCGTAGGCGAGGGTGGCCGGGATGCCGGCCGCGTTGCGGTAGGTCACTTGCTTATTAGTGGCGTCGATGCTGTCGGCGGCGCCTTGCACAAAGGTCACGCCCACAGCGTCGAACAGCGCATCAAGCGGGGCCAGCATGGTATGTACATCGGGCTCGTAGAACCGCGGGCGGATACGCAGCTCCGCTTGGGGGGCGAGCAGGCTGATGCGCACATCGTTGCGGTCGTGTTTATCCAGTAGCCGAACCGCGCTCAAGGCGCTCCACACGCCACCGAACCCGGCGCCAATGATCAGAATGTGTTGTTTCATGGGGTTGCTCCAGAGACCAGATAAGCCGCAAGGCATTGCCGGATCACTGTAAAAGCAGCAGGGTCTGTCCGAAAGGACAGATAACCCTGGATGACTGCCACCTCTGCCGGCCTAGCTGGAAAAGCGCTCGCGGTAGTCGCGGGGTGAGATGGCCAGGTGGCGGTGGAAGGTGCAGCGCATGCGTTCCTCATCGCCAAACCCGCAAAGCCCGGCGATCTGGTCGATGCTGCGCTGGGAGTCTTCGAGCATGCGGCGCGCCGCTTCCATGCGAAACAGTTCGATGGCCTTGGCCGGGGTGCGACCGGTTTTTTGCTTATAGACCCGGGCAAAGTTGCGTGGGCTCATATGGCTCTGCGCGGCCAGGCGCTCGACGCTGAGGTCGCTGTCGCGCAGGTTGTCGCTGATCCACGCATGCAGCGCATCAAAGCTGGCACTGTCGGCGGTTTGCGCTTGCAGCACCTGGCTGAACTGCGCCTGGCCACCGGGGCGCTTGAGGAACACCACCAATTCGCGTGCCACTTGCAGCGCCACTTCGCGCCCGCAGTCAGCCTCCACCAGCGCGAGCGCCAGGTCGATCCCGGCGCTGACGCCCGCCGAGGTCCACACCTGGCCTTGCTGCACGAAGATCGCGTCCACGTCCACCTCGATGCTCGGGAAGCGTTGCTTGAGCAGCTCGCACATGGCCCAATGCGTTGCCGCGCGGCGCCCCTCCAGCAAGCCCGCCAGCGCCAGCAAAAACGTGCCGCTGCACACCGAGGCGGTCCGTCGCGCCTGGCCGGAGGCGTTGCGCAACCAGTCCACCAGCGCGGTATTTTCCAGCATGGCTTGCTCAATGGCCGGCGCGCCGGGTACCACCAGGGTGTCGATGGCAGCGGGGTCAAACTGTGCCAAGGCGACGGTGTCGACGCTCAAGCCCTCGGCGGTCGGCATCAGCCCGCCCGCCAGGCTGGCGTTGTGCAACACATAACCTTGCAAACCGCGCTCGGCCATGGCCTTGGTCGCGGCCCAGAACACCGTCTGGGCGCCAGTCAGGTCGAGCAAGCCCATGTGCGGGTAGGTCAGGAACACCAACGTGCGTGGTTGGGCCAAAGGAGAGAGTGCAGTCATGCGCAGGCCAGCAGCTTTTCCAGTTTTTCCTGATCCCGCGCAAACTGTCGGATCCCTTCGGCACGCAATCGCTCGGCGTATTCCGGGATGGCGCAGGCCTTGAGCAGCAGCGACGGGTTGGTGGTGGCGCCCACGGGCCGCAGGCGGCTGATGGCTTCCAGATTGCCGGTGTCGCAGACCACAGTGGTGAATGGCTTGAGTTGTTCAAGTTTGGACGTCATCGCCGCGTTCTCCGGAAAAGGGCACGGCGCTGTTTTACCATGTCCCGCGCACCTTGTTTACCCTGAGGCTGTCAGCTCCGGGCCGCCTTGGCATCCACAGAGAGGGGTAACCGCCAGAGTCCGGTGGAACCCTTCAGCCGGGCACTTGTCCCCGCTTCCCATGTCACCCCCCAGCCCACAGATACCTTAATTTTCCAAGCCTGCCGGAAGCCACTCCAGGCCCTCGGCTGCGCCCGCTATTTTTTCCTGGGCGCCCGGCACTGCCGATCCAAGCGGCAAAACTGAATACGGACATTCTCGTCAACCGTGAATTATCAGGCAGGTTACCCATGCAGTTCAGCGACTTACTGGCAGCGATCTCCACCCATGCGATCCGTCTGCAGACCGAAGAGGGCGACCTGATCGTCCTGGGCGATGACGAAGCGTTGGACGACGCGCTCTGGGATCAATTGATCGCGCACAAACCCCAACTGTTGCAGTTGGTCGCCGAACATGGCGGTGACTGGCTGAGCCCGGCCTACCGCATCACACCGGACATGCTGGCCCTGGTCAACCTCGGCCAGCCGGCCATCGACCGCATCGTCGCGGCGATCCCCGGCGGCGCGGCGAATGTGCAGGATATCTACCCCCTGGCGCCGCTCCAGGAAGGCATGCTTTATCACCATCTTTCGGCGCAGAAGGGTGACCCTTACGTGCTGCACGCGCAGTTCGTGTTCGACAGCCGCGCACGCCTTGAGGCCTTTGCCGAGGCGTTGCAATGGGTCATCGACCGTCACGACATCCTGCGTACCTCCATGGTCTGGGAGCGCCTGGACGAGCCGCTGCAAGTGGTGTGGCGCAAGGCTGTGCTGGCCTGCGAAGAGGTGCCTCTGGACGGTGCTGACCGCCTCGCTCAATTGCTCGCTCGTTATGATGCCCGCGCTTATCGCATGGACCTGGGCCAGGCGCCGCTGCTGCGCCTGGTATTCGCTGACGACCCGGCCAACCAGCGGGTGGTGGCGATGCTGCTGTTCCACCACACCATCCTTGATCACACGGCCCTGGATGGCGTTCGGCATGAGATCCAGCTGTACCTGGCCGGGCAGCAAGCCCAGGCCCCTGCACCGGTAGCGTTTCGCAGCTATATCGCCCAGGTGCGCCATGGCGTCAGCGAGCAGGCCCATGAGGCGTTCTTCCGCGACATGCTGGCGGATATCGATGAACCGACGCTGCCGTTCGGCCTGCAAGATGTGCAGGGTGATGGCCAAGGGATCGACGAAGTGCGCATCCCCGTCGACAGCGCTCTGAGCCGCCGCCTGCGCAGCATGGCGCGCCCGCTGGGGGTGAGTGTGGCGAGCCTGATGCATCTGGCTTTGGCGCGAGTGCTGGGTGCAGTCTCCGGTCGGGAGGCGGTGGTATTTGGCACTGTGATGCTCGGGCGCATGGGCGCAGGTGAGGGCGGTGAGCGGGCCTTGGGCATGTTCATCAACACCTTGCCACTGCGGGTGGATGTGGGTGAGCAGGGCGTGCGCGCTGCGGTCAAGGTCACCCATGAGCGCCTCACGCGCTTGCTCGATCACGAACATGCGTCCCTGGCGCTGGCACAACGGTGCAGCGGCGTGGCGGCGCCTACGCCGCTGTTCAGCGCGATACTCAACTACCGTCACAGCGCCGCCACCGACATGGCGGCGGTGATCGAAGTCGCCGACGGCATCCGGGTGTTGGGCGCCGAGGAGCGCACCAATTACCCGCTGACGCTAAACGTCGATGACCTGGGTGAAGACTTCGCCCTGACCGTGATGGTCGATGCGTCCATTGGCGCGCAGCGGGTTGCGGGTTATCTGCATACGGCCTTGGAAAGCCTGGCCGACGCCCTTGAACAACGACCGGATATGCCGCTCTGCGGCCTGAACATCCTGCCTGACGCTGAACGCCACCATTTGCTGCACACTTTGAATCATTGCTCTACGCATTACGCCGACACCCAACTGATCCACCAGCAAGTCGAAACCCACGCCGCTGCCCAGCCCGATGCCATTGCGCTGCGCTTCGAGCACCACGCCCTGACCTACCGCCAACTCAACGAACGCGCCAACCAGGTCGCCCACGCGCTCCTGGCCCACGGCGTGTGCCCCGACGCGCGCGTGGCGATTTGTGTGGAGCGTGGCCCGCAGATGATCATCGGCCTGCTTGGCATTCTCAAGGCCGGTGCGGGCTATGTGCCCATCGACCCGGCCTATCCCCAGGAACGCATCGCCTACACCCTGGCCGACAGCCAGCCGGTGGCGGTACTGGTGCAGGCCAACACGGCGCAGCAGGTCGGCGCACTGGCCCGGATCGACCTGGACCACCTGGGCCCGTTGCCCATCACCAACCCTGGGTTGCACCTGAGCCCGGCCAACCTGGCCTACGTCATCTACACCTCCGGCTCCACTGGCCAGCCCAAGGGCGTGATGATCGAGCATCGCCAGGTCGCACGCCTGTTCAGCGCCACCCACCACTGGTTCGGGTTCAACCCGCACGATGTGTGGGCGCTGTTCCATTCCTTCGCGTTCGACTTTTCCGTGTGGGAAATCTGGGGCGCGCTGATGCACGGCGGCCAGTTGCTGATCGTGCCGCAACTGGTCAGCCGCTCGCCGGATGAGTGCTACGCGCTGTTGTGCGACGCCCAGGTGAGCATCCTCAACCAGACGCCGAGCGCGTTCCGCCAGTTGATCGCGGCCCAGGGCAACAGTGCCCAGTCCCATTCCTTGCGCCAAGTGATTTTCGGCGGCGAAGCCCTGGAACCGGGCATGCTCAAGCCGTGGTACGCACGGGCAGTGAATGCCGGTACGCAACTGGTGAACATGTACGGCATCACTGAAACCACCGTGCATGTGACCTACCGTGCGCTGGAAGCGGCCGACGCGCACTTGGTCGGCGTGAGCCCGATTGGCGTGCGTATTCCCGATTTGCAGTTGTACGTGCTGGATGAGCGCCATGAGCCCTTGCCCCTGGGTGTGGTGGGCGAGTTGTACGTGGGCGGTGCCGGGGTGGCGCGTGGTTACCTCAACCGCCAGGCGCTGAATGCCGAACGCTTCCTTGCCGACCCGGCCACCGGCTTGCGCATGTACAAGACCGGCGACCTCGGCCGCCTGCTGGCCGACGGCAGTGTTGAGTACCTGGGGCGTAACGATGACCAGGTCAAGATCCGTGGTTTCCGTATCGAACTGGGTGAAATCCAGGCGCACCTGGCCACTGCCAGCGGCGTGCGCGATGCGGTGGTGATCGCCCGTGAAGATCAGCCGGGCGACAAACGCCTGGTGGCCTATGTGATCAGCGATGGCGAACTCAACGTGGCCGCCCTGCGTGACCATCTACTGCTGAGCCTGGCCGAACACATGGTGCCCAGCGCCTTCGTGCGCCTGGATACGCTGCCGTTGACCACCAACGGCAAACTCGACCGCAAGGCCTTGCCCGCACCCGATGCCGACGCCGTGGCCCGGCGCGAGTATGCGGCGCCCCAGGGGGCGGTGGAAACCACCCTCGCCATGCTCTGGCAAGACCTGCTCAACGTCGACCGTGTCGGTCGTGAGGACAATTTCTTCGAGCTCGGCGGCCATTCGCTGCTGGCGGTCAAGCTGATCGAACGCATGCGCCAGGTCGACCTCAGCGCCGATGTGCGCGTGCTGTTCGGTCAACCGACCTTGGCGGCGCTCGCTGCGGCGGTGGGCGGCCAGCAGACCGTGCAGGTGCCGGCCAACCTTATTCAAGCAGACACGCAGGCCATAACCCCGGACATGCTGCCCCTGGTCGAGCTGGATCAGGCCGCTATCGACCATATCCTTGAGGCCGTGCCCGGTGGCGTTGCCAACGTGCAGGACATCTACGGCCTGGCGCCGCTGCAGGCCGGCATTCTCTACCACCACCTGGCGACCACCGAGGGCGACCCCTACGTGTTGCAGGTGCAGTTGCGGTTTCACGACCAGGGCGCCGTCGACGGGTTTGTCAACGCGCTGCACACGGTGATCGAGCGCAACGATATTCTGCGCACCGCCATCCTCTGGGAGGGCCTGGAAGAGCCGGTGCAAGTGGTGTTACGCCAGGCACCCTTGGTGATCGAACGCCTGGATGCGCTGGGCAGTGATGCACTGGAGCATCTGCAACAGCGTTTCGACCCACGCCACTATCGCCTGGACCTGTCACGCGCCTCGCTGATGCGCCTGGCGTATGCGCAGGACAGCCACGGCTTGGTCGGCATTTTGCTGCTGCACCATATCCTCCTCGACCACACGGCCCTGCACGTGCTGGTCAAAGAGATGAGTGCCAGCCTGCATGGCCACAGCGCGCAACTGCCTGACGCGGTGCAGTATCGCAACTACGTGGCCCAGGCCCGCCTCGGTGTCACCCAGGCCCAGCATGAAGCCTTCTTCAGCCAGATGCTGGGCGACATCGACGAGCCGACCCTGGCCTTCGGCTTGCAGGACGTGAATGGTGACGGCAGCGGCATCCATGAAGCGCGCCTGCCGCTGGAGCCTGCGCTCAACCTGGGCTTGCGCGAACAGGCGCGGCAACTGGGCGTGAGCACCGCGAGCCTGGTACACCTGGCCTGGGCCCAGGTGCTGGGCCAGGTGTCTGGCCAGCAGGAGGTGGTATTCGGCACCGTGTTGCTGGGCCGTATGCAGGGCGGCGAGGGCGCGGACCGGGCGCTGGGGATGTTTATCAATACCTTGCCGCTGCGGGTCAGCGTTGGCAGCGTCGGCGTGCAGGCCGGCGTGCGCGCCACCCATGCGCGCCTGGCGCAACTGCTCGGGCACGAACATGCCTCGTTGTCCCTGGCCCAGCGTTGCAGTGGCGTGCCGGGCTCGCTGCCGCTGTTCAGCACCTTGCTCAACTACCGGCACAGCGCAGCCGATGAAGCGCCGGGGGACAACCCCTTTGCCGCTTCCGGTATCGAGATTCTCAGCTCCGAAGAACGTAGCAACTATCCGCTGGTGCTCAACGTTGATGACCTGGGGAGTGGCTTTGCGCTGACGGTGCAAGGCGTCGCGCACCTGGATGTGCAACGCGTGGGTGAGTACATGCTCACCGCGTTGCGCCATGTGGTGAGCGCGCTGCAACATGCGCCGACCACGCCGCTGCAGGCGGTGTCGATCCTGCCGCCTTCCGAGCGTCATCAAGTGCTGGTAGGTTTCAACGCCACCGCCCGGCAATACCCCTCGCAACTTACTGTCTCGCAACTGTTTGAAGCCCAGGCGCTGGCCCGCCCTGAAGCGTCGGCGGCGGTGCAGGGCGAGCTGTCACTGAGCTACCGTGACCTCAATCGCCGTGCCAACCGCCTGGCCCATCATCTGATCAGCCAGGGGGTGCAGCCCGGCGAAAGCGTGGCGATTGCCTTGCCGCGTTGCCTGGATCTGCTGGTCTGCCAACTGGCGATCCTCAAGTGCGCTGCGGTGTATGTGCCGCTGGACGTCAACGCGCCTGTCGAACGCCAGGCCTTCATCGTCAAAGACAGCGGCGCACGCCATGTGCTGGACGACCTGGCGCAGTTGGATCTGGACACGCAGTCGCCCGCTAACCCCGACCCGGCCCAATCCGCGCAGAGCGTTGCCTACATCCTCTATACCTCCGGCTCCACCGGGACGCCCAAGGGCGTGCAAGTGCCCCACCTCGCTATCTCGCGGCTGGTGCTTAACAACGGTTTTGCCGAATTCAATGCCCACGACCGGGTGGCCTTTGCTTCCAACCCGGCATTTGACGCCAGCACCCTCGAGGTGTGGGCGCCGTTGCTCAATGGCGGTTGTGTGGTGGTGGTCGAGCAGGTGCAGTTGTTATCCCAAGCCGCGTTCGCCGAGCTGTTGCGGGAACAGGCGGTCAGCGTGTTATGGATGACCGCCGGGCTATTTCATCAGTACGCCGATGCGTTGATGCCGGTGTTCCGCCAATTGCGCTACCTGATCGTCGGCGGCGACGTGCTTGACCCTCAGGTGATTGGCCGGGTACTCAAGCTCGGCAAACCCCAGCATCTGCTGAATGGGTATGGCCCGACCGAAGCCACCACGTTCTCCACCACGTTTGAGATCACTACCCTTGGCGAGGGCGCTATTCCGATTGGTCGACCGATTGCCAACGCTCAGGCCTATGTACTGGACGCGCGCCAGCAACCGCTGCCCGTGGGTGTGACCGGCGAGCTCTATATCGGCGGTGCGGGCGTTGCGAAAGGCTACTTGAATCTGCCTCAGCTGAGCGCGGAAAAATTCGTCCCGAACCCATTCGGCGATGGCCAACTCTACCGCAGCGGTGATCTGGCCTGCTGGCGAGCCGACGGCAATTTGATGTATCTGGGGCGCAATGACCTGCAGGTGAAGATTCGTGGCTTTCGTATCGAACCCGGTGAAATCGAAGCGTGCCTGTGTGCCTGTGCCGGGATCAGGGACGTTGTGGTATCGGTTCGCGAAGACGAGCCTGGCCACAAACGGTTAGTGGCCTATTACACCGCCGACGCAACGTTGGATATCGCAACCCTGCGAGCTCATGTGCAAGGCCGGTTGCCCGATTACATGGTGCCTTCGGCTTATGTGTGGCTGGCGCAGTTGCCGCTTACCGCCAACGGCAAGCTCGACCGCAAGGCATTGCCGGCACCCGACCAGGCCGCCTTGATCAGCCGTGGCTACGACGCCCCACAAGGCGAGGTGGAAAGCCTGCTGGCGCAGATCTGGCAGGACGTGCTCAAGCTTGAACGCGTGGGGCGCCATGATCATTTCTTCGAATTGGGCGGGCATTCGTTGCTGGCGGTCAGCCTGATCGAACGCATGCGCCAGGTGGGCCTGAGCGCCGATGTGCGCGTGTTGTTCAGCCAGCCAAGCCTGGCCGCGCTGGCGGCAGCCGTGGGCAGCGGCAGAGAAATCGTGGTGCCCGCCAATGGCATCCCCACCGGCTGCATACAGATCACACCGTCGATGCTGAGCCTGGTGCAACTCACCCCGCAGGCCATCGCGAGGATTGTCGCCAGCGTGCCGGGTGGTGCAGCGAATATCCAGGATATCTACCCGCTGGCGCCGCTACAGGAAGGCATTCTCTACCACCACATCAGCGCCGAGCAGGGCGACCCGTACCTGCTGCAATCGCGCATGGCCTTTGACACTGCCGAGCGCCTGCACGGTTTTATGGGCGCGCTGCAACAGGTGGTGGCGCGCCACGACATTCTGCGTACCGCTGTGGTGTGGGAAGGGCTCGAAAGCCCGGTGCAAGTGGTGTGGCGCACCGCCCAGTTGGGGGTGCACGAGGTGATGCTCGACCCGGCACACGGCGACGTGATGGCGCAACTGCATGAGCGTTTCGATGCGCGTCACTACCGCCTGGACATTACCCAGGCGCCCTTGCTGCGCATGGTCTATGCCCAGGACCCGGCGCACAACCGGGTCGCGGCGATCCTGCTGTTCCATCACCTGGCGCTGGACCACACCGCCATGGAAGTGGTCGGCCAGGAAATGCGTGCCTTTATGTTCAACCAGGCCCAGGATTTGCCCGCCGCCGCGCCGTTTCGCAACTATGTGGCCCAGGCGCGACTGGGCGTCAGTGTGGCGCAGCATGAGCAGTTTTTCCGCGACATGCTCGCCGAGGTTGACGAGCCCACCTTGCCGTTTGGCCTGCAGGATGTGCAGGGCGATGGTCGTGCAATCGAAGAAGCCGAGGTGCACCTGGAAGCGGGCCTGGCCCAGCGTGTACGCCAGCAGGCGCGCCAACTGGGCGTCAGCGCCGCCAGCCTGATGCACCTGGCCTGGGCCCAGGTGTTGGGCCTGGTCTCGGGCCGCGACGAGGTGGTATTCGGCACGGTGCTGATGGGCCGTATGCAAGCCGGCGAGGGCGCAGACCGTGCGCTGGGGATGTTTATCAACACCTTGCCGCTGCGGGTCGATATTGCAGCCGGCGCAGCGCAGGCGGTCAAAGCCACCCATGCACGCTTGAGCGCCTTGCTCGGGCATGAGCATGCGTCACTGGCCCTGGCCCAGCGTTGCAGCGGTGTGCCGACCAGCACGCCGTTGTTCAGCGCCTTGCTCAATTACCGCCACAGCAACCCAGGCGAAATGGCCCGCGACGGCCACGGCATCTGGGAAGGCGTGCAACTGCTGGGCGGTGAAGAACGCAGCAACTACCCGCTGACCCTGAGCGTGGATGACCTGGGCGCAGGCTTTGGCCTGAGCGTGCTGGCCGTGCCGCAAATCGGCGCGCAGCGCCTGTGCGACTACATGCTCAGCGCCGTGGAGCAACTGGTTGCCACCCTTGAGACGGCGCCCCACCGCGCGCTGCGCCAGTTACCGATTCTGCCCGCCGCAGAGCGCGACACGGTGCTGCGCGAGTTCAACGCCACTGCCCACGACTTCCCCCGTGGCCAGACGGTCCACGGTGCGTTTGAGGTGCAGGCCGAGCGCCAGCCCCATCGCATTGCCGTGCAGCAAGGCAGCGAGGCGCTGACGTATCAGCAGCTCAATCAACGGGCCAACCAGTTGGCTCATCACTTGCTGGAACTCGGCGTGCAAGCCGATGACCGCGTGGCATTGTGTTGCCGTCGCGGCCCGCAGATGCTGGTGGGGCTGTTGGGCATTCTCAAGGCTGGCGCGGGCTATGTGCCGATCGACCCGGCGTACCCCGCCGAGCGTATCGCCTACTTGTTGCAAGACAGCGCGCCCGTGGCGGTGCTGGCCGAGACCAGCACGCGGGAGCTGCTGGGGCCCGTCGCCGTGGTCGATCTGCAGGACCCCGGTTGGCAGCGCCACGCCGTCAGCAATCCGCAACTGCCCGCCCTGACGCCCGCGCACCTGGCGTATGTGATCTACACCTCCGGCTCCACCGGCCTGCCCAAGGGCGTGATGGTGGAACACCGCACCGTGGAGAACCTGGTGCATTGGCACTGTGAGGCCTTTGGTCTGACAGCGGTGAGCCACACCAGCAGCGTGGCCGGCATGGGGTTTGATGCCATGGCCTGGGAAGTCTGGCCGGCCCTGTGCGTCGGCGCGACCCTGCACCTGCCACCCGCCGACATCGGCAACGAAAACATCGATGAACTGCTGGCCTGGTGGCTGGCACAGCCGTTGGACGTGAGTTTCCTGCCCACCCCGGTGGCCGAGTACGCGTTCAGCCTGCCCCAGCAGCACCCCACCTTGCGCATCCTGCTGATCGGCGGTGACCGCCTGCGTCAGTTCACCCAGGAGCGGCGCTTTGCGGTGGTCAACAACTACGGCCCCACCGAAGCCACGGTGGTTGCCACCTCCGGCCGCGTGCGGGCCGGGCAGGTGTTGCATATCGGCCGGCCCATCGCTAATGCCACCAGCTACGTGCTGGATGCGCACCTGCGTCCGGTACCGGTGGGTGTGGCCGGTGAACTTTATGTGGGCGGCAGCGGCGTGGCGCGGGGTTACCTGAACCGTCCCGAGCTGACGGCCGAGCGCTTCCTGCAAGACCCGTTCAACCCAGGGCAGATGTACCGCACCGGTGATCTGGTGCGTTGGCTGCCCGATGGCAACCTTGAGTACCTGGGCCGTAACGACGACCAGGTAAAACTGCGCGGCGTGCGGGTGGAACTGGGTGAAATCGAAAGCCGCCTGGCGGCACTGGACGGCATCCGCGAGGCCGTGGTGCTGGTGCGCGAAGGCCGCCTGTTGGCCTGGTTCACCGAACAGCGCCCGCTGCAGATCGAGACCTTGCGTGCGCACCTGCAGGCCCAACTTCCCGAGGCGCTGGTGCCGGTCGCCTACATGCGGGTTGATCAGTTGCCCCTGACCGCCAACGGCAAACTGGACCGCAAGGCATTGCCAGAGCCAGACCAGTGCGCCTTGCTCAGCCGTGAATACCAAGCCCCCCAGGGTGACGTCGAAACCACCCTGGCGCGGCTGTGGGCCGAGGTGTTGCAGGTGGAGCAAGTGGGTCGCCATGACCACTTCTTCGAACTGGGCGGCCATTCATTGCTGGCCGTCAGCCTCATCGAGCGCATGCGCCAAGCCGGCCTCAGCGCCGATGTGCGCGTGCTATTCAGCCAGCCAACCCTGGCCGCGCTGGCCGCCGCTGTCGGCAGTGGCCGCGAAGTGCAGGTGCCGGCCAATCGCATCAGTGCCGGTTGCCAGCGCATCACCCCGGACATGCTGGCCCTGGTGGACCTCGACCAGTCGGCGATCAACCAGGTGGTGGCCCAGGTGCCTGGCGGCGCTGCCAACGTGCAGGACATCTACCCGCTGGCGCCGTTGCAGGAAGGGATTTTCTATCACTACCTCACGGCGGCGCAGGGCGATCCTTACCTGCTGCAATCACACCTGGCGTTTGACGGTGTGGAGCGCCTGCAGGCCTTTATGCGCGCACTGCAACAGGTGATCGACCGCCACGACATCCTGCGCACCGGGGTGGTGTGGGAGGGCCTGGCGCAACCGCTGCAAGTGGTGTGGCGCCAGGCGCAGTTGTGCGTGCAGGAACTGCAACTGGAAGGTGACGTACTCGCCGGCCTGCACGAGCGGTTTGATGCGCGGCGGTATCGCCTGGAGATCAGCCAGGCGCCGCTGATCCGCCTGATGTACGCCCAGGACCCGGCCAACCAGCGCGTGGTGGCGGTGTTGCTCTATCATCATATCGTGTTGGACCACACCGCCTTCGACGTGGTGTTGCGCGAAATGCAGGGCCACCTGTTGGGCCACGCAGCGCCCACCGCCGCGCCAATGCCGTATCGCAACTATGTGGCCCAGGCCCGTTTGGGTGTCAGCGAACAGGAGCATGAGCAGTTCTTCCGCCAGATGCTGGGCGATGTCGACGAACCGACGTTGCCGTTCGGCTGGCAGGACGTGCGCGGCGACGGCAATGCCATCGACGAACACACCCTGCAACTGGACAGCCAGCTCAACCGCCGCCTGCGCAGCCAGGCACGGCTGCTGGGGGTCAGCGCTGCCAGCCTGTTCCATCTGGCCTGGGCGCAGGTGCTGGCCGCGGTATCGGCGCGCCATACGGTGGTGTTCGGCACGGTACTGGTGGGCCGTCTGCAAGGCGGCGAGGGAGCCGACCGCGCTCTGGGCGTGTTTATCAACACCTTGCCGCTGCGCCTGGATATCGACGACCAGGGCGCCCGCGCCGCCGTGCGGGCCACCCATGCGCGGCTGACCGAATTGCTCGGCCATGAACACGCCTCCCTGGCGTTGGCCCAGCGTTGCAGTGGCGTAGCGGCCCCGGCGCCCTTGTTCAGCTCGATGCTCAACTATCGCCATCGCGGCGCCGCCACCCGCTCGGCGGATGCGCAGTTGGCATGGGAAGGCATGCAGACCTTGGTCAATGACGGGCGCACCAATTACCCGCTGACCTTGAACGTGGATGACCTGGGCGACGGCTATGCATTCACCGCCCTGGCCCAGATGGATGCGCAACGGGTGTGCGGCTATATGCATAACGCGTTGAGCGGCCTGGTCGAGGCTCTTGAGCAGGCACCGCACCAGGCGCTGAACCGCCTGCCGGTGCTGGGGCTGCAAGAGCGGCAACAACTGCTGGTGCAGTTCAACGCCACCGAGGTGAACTACAACCTCGACCAGACCCTGCACGGGCTGTTTGAAGCCCAGGTTGTACGTACCCCGCAGGCAGTGGCGGTGAAGGCCGGCGAGCACACCTTGAGCTACCAGCAACTCAATGAACGCGCCAACCGCCTGGCCCATCACCTGCGTGACAGCGGTGTGCGCCCGGATGCACGGGTGGGCATCTGCGTCGAGCGCGGCCTGGACATGGTCGTCGGTTTGTTCGCCATCCTCAAGGCCGGCGGTGCCTATGTGCCGCTGGACCCGGCGTACCCGCCAGAGCGCATCGCCTACATGCTGCACGACAGCGCGCCGGTGGTGGTGCTGGCCCAAAGCGCCACCCGCAGCCTGCTGGGGGACGTGGCGGTAGTCGACCTCGACCACAGCACCTGGCAACACCAACCCGCCACCAACCCGCAAGTACCAAACCTCATTGCCCAACACGCCGCCTATGTGATCTACACCTCCGGTTCCACCGGCCAACCCAAGGGCGTGATCAACGAACATGCGGGGGTGGTCAACCGCCTGTTGTGGATGCAGGACGCCTATAGCCTCAAGGCTCACGATGCGGTGTTGCAGAAAACCCCGTTCAGCTTCGACGTGTCGGTGTGGGAGTTCTTCTGGCCGC
>NZ_JALJRP010000031.1:56223-69211 GCF_024519715.1 Pseudomonas sp. Pse35
TTGCAGAAAACCCCGTTCAGCTTCGACGTGTCGGTGTGGGAGTTCTTCTGGCCGCTGTTCACCGGCGCGCGTCTGGTGATGGCGCGCCCTGAAGGGCACAAGGACCCGGCGTACCTGTGCGAGGTGATCGCGGCGGAGCAGATCACGACCCTGCACTTTGTGCCGTCGATGCTCGATGTATTCCTGGCCCACGGCGATGTCAGCCAGGCGGCGGGGTTGGTGCGGGTGATGTGCAGCGGCGAGGCCTTGCCGGGCAGCCTGGTGCGGCGTTTCAAGCAGCAGTTGCCGGGGATTGGTTTGTACAACCTGTATGGCCCCACTGAAGCGGCGGTGGACGTGACGGCCTGGAACTGCGCACGCCCTGAGGTGCCGGACAATACCCCGATCGGCAAGCCGATTGCCAACACCCGCCTGTATGTACTCGATGAGCAGTTACAGCCGGTGCCGTTGGGCGTGGTTGGTGAGCTGTTCATCGCCGGCGTGCAAGTGGCGCGGGGTTACCTGAACCGCCCTGAGCTGACCGCCGAGCGCTTCCTCGACGACCCGTTCATCCCTGGGCGCATGTACCGCACCGGTGACCTGGGCCGCTACTTGCCCGACGGCACGCTCGAGTACCTGGGGCGCAACGACGATCAGGTGAAGATCCGTGGCCTGCGCATCGAACTGGGGGAAATCCAGGCGCGCCTGATCGAGCATCCGGCGGTCAAGGACGCCGTGGTCGTCGCCCGTGACCAGCGCCTGGTCGCGTATTACACCGGTGCGCCCACCGACATCGAAAGCCTGCGCGCCCAGCTGTTGCAGCACCTGCCTGACTTTATGGTGCCGGCACTGTTCATGCACCTGGACGCCTTGCCCCTGAGCCCCAACGGCAAGCTCGACCGCAAGGCCCTGCCTGCACCAGGTATGGACGCGTTGCAGGTACGTGAGTACGCGGCGCCCGAAGGCGACACCGAGATCCTCCTGGCCCAACTCTGGGCCGAGCTGCTCAAGGTGGAGCGGGTAGGGCGCCACGACAACTTCTTTGAACTGGGCGGGCACTCGCTGCTGGCCGTGAGCTTGATCGGGCGCCTGCGCCAGGAAGGCATGGAAGCCGATGTGCGGGGCTTGTTCGAACAACCGACCCTGGCCGGCTACGCCGCAATGACCGAACGAATGGAGATCGTCCTGTGAACATCCTCGAGCTGCTGGCAACCCTGAAAACCAAGGATGTGCAACTGGCGCTCAAGGGCGAGCAGTTGTCGGTGAACGGCAACAAGCAAGCCTTGAGCGACCCGGCGATATTGGCCGCCTTGCGTGAACACAAGCCGGCGCTGATCGAACTGATCAAGGCCGGTGAATACACCGCGACCAAGGCCGGTGAGGTGCAGGTACCGGCCAATGGCATCCCGGCCAATGCCGAGCGCATCACTCCCCAGATGCTGACCCTGTCGACCCTGAGCCAGGACGAGATCGAGCGCGTTGTCGCCACGGTGCAGGGCGGCGTGGCGAATATCCAGGACATTTACCCGCTGGCGCCGTTACAGGAAGGCATCCTGTTCCACCATGTCAGTGCCGAGCAGGGTGACCCCTATGTGATGCAGTCGCAGTTCGCCTTTGACAACCTTGCGCGTTTCGATGCGTTTGCCCAGGCGCTGCAACGGGTGATGGACCGTCACGACATCCTGCGTACCGGGGTGGTCTGGGATGGCCTGACGCAACCCTCGCAAGTGGTGTGGCGCCAGGCACGCCTGCCGGTGCAAGCCTTGATGCTGGACCCGGCCGATGGCGATATCGCCGCGCAACTGCATGACCTGTTTGATGCCCGCCACTATCGCCTCGACGTCACCCAGGCGCCGTTGCTGCGCCTGGTGCGCGCTGAAGACCCGGCCAACCAGCGCATCGTCGCCACCCTGTTGTTCCATCACATGGCGCTCGACCACAGCGCCCTGGACGTGGTGTGCCACGAAATGCAGGCGTGCCTGTTGGGCCAAGGCGCGACCCTGGGCCAGACCGTACCGTTTCGCAACTATGTGGCGCAGGCGCGGTTGGGGATCAGTGAGCAGGAGCACGAACGTTTCTTCCGGCAGATGCTCGGCGATATCAGCGAGCCCACCTTGCCGTTCGGTCTGCAGGACGTGCAAGGTGATGCGCGGGGTATCGCTGAAGTCAGCCTGCCATTGGCGCCGGCACTGGCCCAGCGCTTGCGCGGGCAGGCGCGCCAACTGGGCGTGAGCGCCGCCAGCCTGTTTCACCTGGGTTGGGCCCAGGTGCTGGGGGTGTTGGCCGGCAAAGCCCAGGTGGTGTTCGGCACCGTATTGATGGGGCGCATGCAGGGCAGCCATGACACAGACCGCGCCTTGGGCATTTTCATCAATACCTTGCCGTTTCGCGTGGACGTAGACGCCCAGGACGTACGCACCGCAGTCAAGGCCACCCACGCACGTCTGACCACCTTGCTGCGCCATGAGCACGCGGCGTTGGCCCTGGCCCAGCGTTGCAGTGGCGTGCTCGCGCCGACGCCGCTGTTCAGCGCGCTGCTCAACTATCGCCACAGCGCGCCCGCCGCCAGCGCCGAGGCGGTGTCGGCCTGGCACGGTATCACCGCACTGCGCGCCGAGGAGCGCACCAACTACCCGCTGACCCTGAGCGTGGACGACCTGGGTGAGGGCTTCGGCCTGAGTTTGCTGGCCAGCACCCTGGTTGACCCTCAGCGCGTCTGCGCCTACCTGCACACCGCGCTGGAAAACCTGGTGAGCGCACTGGAGCAGGCCCCCCATACCGCGCTTGATCAACTCTCGGTGGTGCCCGCCGCCGAACAGCGCTTGCTGCTGGAACAGTTCAACACCACCCAGACCGTTTTCCCCCAAGGCACCACCCTGCATGGCCGCGTCGAAGCCCAGGCCGCGCTCACGCCGCACGCCATTGCCGCTGTGCATCAGGGCCGGCAACTGACTTACGCCGAATTGAACCAGCAAGCCAACCTGCTGGCGCATCATCTGCTGGCGCTGGGGGTCAAGCCCGACGACCGCGTGGCCATTGTCGCGCGGCGCGGCCTCGACACCCTGGCCGGGTTGCTGGCGATTCTCAAGGCCGGCGCCGGTTATGTGCCGGTGGACCCGTCCCACCCGGCCGAGCGCCTCCACTATTTGCTCAGCGACAGCGCGCCGGTGGCGGTACTCACCCAGCATGCGTTGCTGACGCGCCTGCCGGTGCTGGAAGTGCCGGTGATCAACCTGGACCGCTTCACCTGGCAGCACCATTCGGCGAGCAACCCCACAATCGCCGTCGGCCCGACGAATCTCGCCTATGTGATCTACACCTCCGGCTCCACTGGCTTGCCCAAGGGGGTGATGGTGGAACACCACAGCGTCGCCAACCTGGTGGACTGGCATTGCAGCGCCTTCGACCTGCGCGCCGGGCGGCATACCGCCAGTGTTGCCGGCTTCGGCTTTGACGCGATGGCCTGGGAAGTGTGGCCGGCGCTGTGTGTGGGCGCCACCTTGCACCTGCCACCGGCCCATAAGGGCGGCGAAGATATCGACGCACTGCTGGCCTGGTGGTGCGCGCAGCCACTGGATGTGAGCTTTCTGCCGACGCCGGTGGCGGAATACGCCTTCAGTCAGAACATCGAGCACCCGACCTTGCGCACCTTGCTGGTCGGTGGCGACCGCCTGCGCCAGTTCGGGCGGGCACAGCGCTTTGAGCTGATCAACAACTACGGGCCCACCGAAGCCACGGTGGTGGCCACTTCCGGCAAGGTCGAGGCGGGCCAGCCGTTGCATATCGGCAAACCCATGGCCAATGCCAAGGTCTACGTGCTCGACCAACACCTGCGCCTAGTCCCGCTGGGGGTGGCGGGGGAGTTGTACGTGGGCGGCAAGGGCGTGGCACGCGGTTACCTCAACCGCCCGGAACTGACCGCCGAGCGTTTTGTGCGCGACCCGTTCACCGAAGGACGCATGTACCGCACCGGCGACCTGGTGCGCTGGCTGCCGGACGGCACACTCGATTACCTGGGGCGCAACGATGACCAGGTGAAAATCCGTGGCGTGCGCATCGAACTGGGCGAAATCGAAACCCAGCTCAACCAGTTGCCCGGGATTCTGGAAGCGGTGGCGGTGGTGCGTGAAGAACGGCTGGTGGCCTACTTCACCGAAAACCCACAACTGGACCCGCTGACGGTGGCCCAGATTCGCGCCCACCTGGTGGCGCATCTGCCGGACTACATGGTGCCCGTCGCGTTCATGAAACTCGACGCACTGCCACTGACGGCCAATGGCAAGCTTGACCGCAAGGCCCTGCCGGCGCCGGACATGGCCGCCGTCTTTACCCGCGAGTACGCCGCGCCCCTGGGCGAAATCGAAACCGTGCTGGCGCAGATCTGGGCCGATGTGTTGCAGGTGCAGCGCGTGGGGCGCTATGACCATTTCTTTGAGCTGGGTGGGCATTCGCTGTTGGCCATGCGCATGGTGTCCCAGGTGCGCCAGCGGCTGGGCGTCGAGTTGGCGCTGGGCGACCTGTTTGCCAACGCCGAACTGGCGGCGGTCGCCGAGGTACTGGCCCAGGCCGGTCGCAGCACCTTGCCGGATATCTTGCCGGCCAACCGTGATGAGGACGTGCCGCTGTCCTTCGCCCAGCAACGCCTGTGGTTCCTGGCCTTGATGGAAGGTGCCAACACCGCCTACAACATTCCCATCGGCTTGCGGTTGCGCGGGCAGTTGCATGTGCAAGCGTTGCAACGGGCCCTGGCGCGCATTGTGGGGCGGCATGAAACCCTGCGCAGCCGCTTCGCCCAGCAGGGTGACCAGGCCCAGGTGCTGGTCGTGCCGGCCGAAGAGGTATTGCCGCTGCAAGTGCAGGACCTGCGTCGCCATCCGCAGCCGCAACAGGCCCTGGACGCGCTGATTCACGGCGAAGCTTCGGCACCGTTCGACCTTGAGCGCGGCCCGTTGCTGCGCGGGCGCCTGGTGGTGATGGCCGATGATCACCATGTGCTGTTGCTGACCCTGCACCATATCGTCTCTGACGGCTGGTCCATGGGCGTGCTGACCCGCGAGCTGATGGCGCTGTACCAGGCTTTCAGCCACGGCCACGCCGACCCGCTGCCGCCCTTGCCGATCCAGTACGCCGACTTTGCCGTGTGGCAACGCCTGTGGCTGAGCGGCGAGGTGCTGCAGCGCCAAAGCAGCTACTGGCAACAGGCGTTGGCCGGTACGCCGGCGTTGCTGACCCTGCCCACCGACCGCCCGCGCCCGGCGCAGCAGGACTACGCTGGCAGCAGCGTCGAAGTGCGCCTGGATGAACGCCTCACCGCCGGGCTCAAGGCCTTGAGCCAACGCCATGGCACCACCTTGTACATGACCTTGATGAGCGCTTGGGCTTCGCTGTTGGCGCGCTTGTCCGGGCAGCCCGAGTTGGTGATCGGCACGCCGGTGGCCAACCGCATGCGCACCGAAGTCGAAGGGCTGATTGGCCTGTTCGTCAACACCCTGGCGCTGCGTATCGACACCTCGGGCGAGCTGAGCACCGAGGCGTTGATGGCGCGGGTCAAGGCGCTGACGCTGCAAGCCCAGGCCCATCAGGACTTGCCCTTCGAGCAGGTGGTGGAAATCACCCGGCCGCCGCGCAGCCTGGCCCACAGCCCGCTGTTTCAGACCCTGCTGAGCTGGCAGGACAGCAGCGCGCCGACCCTGGCCCTGGGCGACCTGGCCCTGGAGAGCATTGTCGAGAACAGCCATTTCGCCAAGTTCGACCTGTCGTTGAACCTGGGGGAAGTGCAGGGCAGCATCCTCGGTGCGCTGGAATATGCCGTGGTCCTGTTTGACGAATCGACGATGCAGCGTTACGTCGGCTATTTCACCCGCGTGTTGCAGGCCATGGTCGATAATGACCAGGCGGTGCTGGCGCAGGTGCCGCTGGTGGATGCGCGCGAGCGTCGGCAACTGCTGGTGGATTTCAACGCCACCGCCGTTGAGTACAACCTCGACCAGACCCTGCACGGCCTGTTTGAAGCCCAGGTACTGCGTACACCCCAGGCCATTGCCCTGAAGGCGGGCGCGCAGCAACTGAGCTATGCCGAACTGAACGCGCGCGCCAACCAGTTGGCCCATCACCTGCAAGCCCTGGGTGTGCAGCCCCAGGCGCGGGTGGCGATCTGCGTGGAGCGTGGCCTGGACATGGTCATCGGCCTGTACGCGATCCTCAAGGCCGGCGCCGCCTATGTGCCGCTGGACCCGGCCTACCCGTTGGAACGCATCGCCTACATGCTCCACGACAGCGCGCCGACGGTAGTGCTGGGCCAGTCCAGCACCCTCGGGTTGCTGGGCGAGGTGCCGGTGGTAAACCTGGATTCGCCCACCTGGCAGCATCAGCCCGCCCATAACCCGCAGGCGGCCAGCGTGGCGGCCTACGTGATCTACACCTCCGGTTCCACCGGCCAGCCCAAGGGTGTGATCAACGAACACCCTGGAGTGGTCAACCGCCTGCTGTGGATGCAAGACGAATACGCGTTGACCGCCAGCGATACGGTCTTGCAGAAAACCCCGTTCAGCTTCGACGTGTCGGTGTGGGAGTTCTTCTGGCCGCTGTTCACCGGCGCACGCCTGGTCATGGCTCGTCCTGGTGGGCATAAAGACCCTGACTACCTGTGCCAGGTGATCGAGGCCGAGGGGGTCACGACGCTGCATTTTGTGCCGTCGATGCTTGACGTGTTCCTGGCCCACGGCGATGTCAGCCAGGCCGCCGGGCTGGTGCGGGTGATGTGCAGTGGCGAAGCCCTGCCGGGCAGCCTGGTACGGCGCTTCAAACAGCAATTGCCGGGGGTTGGCTTGTACAACCTGTATGGCCCCACCGAAGCGGCGGTGGATGTCACCGCGTGGGACTGCGCAGGCGCCGTGGTGCCGGATAACACCCCCATCGGCAAGCCGATTGCCAATACGCGCCTGTATGTACTGGACGAGCAGTTGCAGCCGGTGCCGTTGGGGGTGGTCGGTGAATTGTTTATCGCCGGCGTGCAGGTGGCGCGGGGTTACCTCAACCGTCCTGAGCTGACCGCCGAACGCTTCCTCGACGACCCGTTTACCCCGGGGCGCATGTACCGTACCGGTGACGTGGGTCGCTACTTGCCCGACGGCACTCTCGAGTACCTGGGGCGCAATGATGACCAGGTGAAGATTCGTGGCCTGCGCATCGAACTGGGGGAAATCCAGGCGCGTCTGACCGAGCATCCAGCGGTGCAGGAAGCTGCCGTGATTGCCCGCGAGCAGCGCCTGATCGCCTATTACACCGGCGTGCCGAGCGACGTCGAAAGCCTGCGCGCCCACCTGCTGCAACACCTGCCGGAATTCATGCTGCCGACGAGCTTTATGCACCTTCAGGCGCTGCCGCTGAGCCCCAACGGCAAGCTCGACCGCAAGGCACTGCCGGCGCCGGGCCTGGACGCGTTGAGCGTGCGCGACTATGAAGCGCCGGTGGGTGATACGGAAATCACCCTGGCCGCACTGTGGGCCGAATTGCTCAGCGTGGAGCGCGTGGGTCGGCATGACAATTTCTTTGAATTGGGTGGCCACTCATTGCTGGCAGTCAGCCTGATCGGGCGCATGCGCCGCCTGGGCTTGTCGGCGGATGTGAAAGTGCTGTTCGGCCAACCGACCTTGTCCGCCCTGGCTGCGGCCTTGGGCGGTGGGCGTGAAGTGACGGTGCCGGCCAATCGCATTGCGGCCGATTGCACCCGGATTACGCCGGACATGCTTGCGCTGATCACCCTGGACCCCGCTGCCATCGAGCGCATCGTTGCCAGCATCCCCGGCGGTGCGGCGAATGTGCAGGATATTTACCCGCTGGCACCCTTGCAGGCCGGCATCCTGTATCAGCATCGCGCCGTGCAAGGTGACGATGCCTATGTGCTGCAGGCGCAGTTTGCCTTCGACAGCCGCCTGCGCCTGGACGCCTTTGCCCATGCCTTGCAGGCGGTGATCCAGCGCCATGACATCCTGCGTTCATCCTTCCACTGGGACGGGCTGGAGGAGCCGGTGCAGGTGGTATGGCGCACCGCCTCATTACGTGTTGAAAACGGCTCGGTGCCGCCACGCCTGGACCTCGCCCAGGCACCCTTGATGCGCCTGGTGTATGCCGAGGAGTCGCAGCGGGTGGTGGCGACGTTGCTGTTCCACCATCTGGTGATGGACCACATTGCGTTGGACATCCTGCAACACGAAATGCAGGCCTTCCTGTTGGGCACGCAAGACACCTTGGCCGCGCCCGTGCCGTACCGCAACTACGTGGCCCAGACTCGTCTGGGCGCTGAGGACCACGAGCCGTTTTTCCGCGAGATGCTCGCTGAGGTCGACGAACCCACCGACGTACCGCACCTGGGTGCCGATGAGCGCGTGAAGGTGAGTCTCGACCTGGGGTTGAGTCGGCGCCTGCGCAACCAGGCGCGTCAAGCGGGAGTCAGCGCCGCCAGCCTCATGCACCTGGCCTGGGCCCATGTGCTGGGCACGGTCTGCGCCCGTGAACAGGTGGTGTTCGGCACGGTGATGCTCGGTCGCCTGCAAGGCGGCGAAGGTGCCGAGCGCGCCATGGGGGTGTTTATCAATACCTTGCCGCTGCGAGTCGACCTGGGTGAACACTCGGTACTGACCGCGCTGCGTGCCACCCATGGGCGCCTGACCCAATTGCTCAGCCACGAACACGCGCCTTTGGCGCTGGCCCAGCGTTGCAGCGGCGTACCCATGGCCACGCCGTTGTTCAGCGTGCTGTTCAACTACCGCCACAGTGCGCCCCAGGCCGGGGGCGTGGCCGACGCGTGGCAGGGGATCGAGGTGCTCAAGACCGAGGAACACACCCACTACGGCGTGTCGATGAGCGTGGATGACCTGGGTGAAGGTTTCAGCCTCACGGCCATGGGGCAGGGAGCCCGACGCTTGGGCGACTACCTGCATAACGCCTTGATGCAGGTGGTGCAGGCACTGGAAGAGCGCAGCGACATCGCCCTCAGTGGTTTGCCGATCCTGCCCTTGGCTGAACGCCAGCAACTGCTTGAGGGCTTCAACGCTACGGCTCGTGCGTTCCCCCGTGAACACAGCGTGCAGCAGGTGTTCGAAGCCCAGGCGCAGGCGCGCCCCGACGCGCTGGCGGTGTTGCACGGCGAACAACGGATAAGCTATGGCGAACTCAACCGCCGCGCCAACCGCCTGGCCCATCACCTGCTCGGCCTGGGTGTGTGCCCCGGCGATAACGTGGCGATCCTGCTGCCACGCTCGGTGGCGTTGCTGGTCAGCCAACTGGCGATTCTCAAATGCGCCGCCGCCTATGTACCGTTGGACATCAGCGCGCCGGCCGAACGCCAGGGCTTCATGCTGCAAGACAGCGGCGCGGCCTGGCTGTTGACCGGTAGCGACTGCAGCGTGGAGAGCGCGGCGCAGCGCCTGGACCTGGACACCCTGGCCCTTGACTCACACCCCGACCACAATCCGGGCCTGCTGCAGTCCTCGCAGAGCGTGGCGTACATCATGTACACCTCCGGCTCCACCGGCATGCCCAAAGGCGTATTGGTGCCTCACCGTGGCATCACGCGCCTGGTGCTCAACAACGGCTACGCCGATTTCAGTCCCAATGACCGAGTGGCCTTCGCTTCGAACCCGGCCTTCGATGCCAGCACCATGGACGTCTGGGGGCCGTTGCTCAACGGCGGTCAGGTGCAGGTGATCGACCACGCCACCTTGCTCGACCCGCTGGCGTTCGGCGCGGCACTCAACGGCGTGACGGTGCTGTTCGTCACTACGGCGCTGTTCAACCAGTATGTGCAACTGATTCCCCAGGCCCTGGCCGGCTTGCGTATTTTGCTGTGCGGCGGCGAGCGTGCCGACCCGGCGGCGTTCCGCAACCTGCTGGGGCTGGCTCCGGGGCTGCGCCTGGTGCATTGCTACGGGCCGACCGAGACCACCACCTACGCCACCACTTTTGAAGTGCGCGCCATTGCCACTCAAGCCGACAGCGTGCCGGTAGGGCGACCCATTTCCAACACGCAGGTCTACGTGCTGGATGCGCAGTTGCACCTGCTGCCCCTGGGGGCGACCGGCGAAATCTGCATCGGCGGCGACGGTGTCGCCCAGGGCTACCTGAACCGCCCTGAGTTGACGGCGGAAAAATTCGTGCAGAACCCGTTCAATCCAGGCGCCTTGCTGTACCGCACCGGCGACCTCGGACGCTGGACCGCAGACGGACTGCTGGAGTGCATCGGGCGCAATGACGACCAAGTGAAGATCCGTGGCTTTCGCATTGAGCTGGGTGAGATCGAAGCACGCTTGGCGACATTCTCCGGAATCCGCGAGGGGGTGGTGCTGGCCCGCGAAGACGTGCCGGGGGACAAACGCCTGGTGGCCTATTTCACTTGGGCGGGCGAGCCGGTCGGCATCGAGCCGGTGCGTGCTTATCTGCAGGCGCACTTGCCGGCCTACATGGTGCCGTCGGCCTTTGTGATCCTTGAGCAACTGCCGTTGACGGCCAATGGCAAGGTCGATCGCAAAGCCTTGCCGGTACCGACGTGGGACGCTTCGGCCAGCGGCACATTTGAAGCACCGGTCGATGCACTGGAGCAGACCTTGGCCCAGCTGTGGGCCGAGGTGTTGAAGCTTGAGCAGGTGGGGCGCCATGACAGTTTCTTCGAACTGGGCGGGCATTCCTTGTTGGCAATTCGCCTGGTCAATCGGCTGGACGAGGTCGGGTTGCCGGTGTCGCTGGCCGAGCTGTTCGAGCATGCCAGCGTGGCCTCGGTCGCGGCGCTGCTGCGCCTGCGCGGTGACGACGTGCTACCTGAGACGGCGGTGATCACAGTGCGTAGCCGCGGGGCGCAGGCACCGTTATTCCTGGTGCACGAGTTCAGTGGCATGGACGTGTACTTCCCGGCGCTGGGCCAGCACCTGCCTGGCGATTACCCGATATATGGCCTGCCGGGCCTGGCCCTCGACGAGGCGCATCTGGACAGCATGGAAGGCCTGGCCGCGCGCATGGTCGGGCTGATTCGCCAGATCCAGCCCCACGGTCCTTACCGATTGGCGGGGTGGTCCTTTGGGGGTGTGCTGGCCTATGAAGTTGCCATGCAGTTGCTGGGGCAGGATGAGGCCGTGGCGTTTCTGGGCTTGATCGACAGCTACGTGCCGCGCATGACCGACCAGGGCAAGTCACGCTGGAGCGGGCCGGATGCCCTCAAGCGGCATTTGTTGTTGCAGTGCACGGCCTATTGGAAGGCACAGGGAGGTGTGGATGAGCTGGCGAACCTGGAACAACTGGAGGCAGGCCTTGGACAGCTGGACTTTGCGGCTCTGCTGCAACGCTGTCGCGATCAAGGTTTGCTATACGCGCAAATGGCAGCGGCGACGGACGCCGACCTGCTGAGCTTTTTGCAACGGGAAGTCGGGCATGGGCATGCCCTGGCCCACTACAGCCTGTTCCCGCTGCCGATTCCGGTGCACCTGTTCAGCGCCGAGCAGCGGCCCACCGAACTGTCGCGGCGCAGTGCCGCGCTGGGTTGGGACACCGCCCTGGCGCCTGGGCAACTGCGCCAGGTGCAGGTGCCGGGGGATCACCAGAGCATGATGCAGGCGCCGCATATCCAGAGCCTTGGCCAGGCCATGAGCCGAGCGCTGGCGGCGAGTACTCCGATGAGTTGCGCGGCGCACTCATCCTTGCTGCGTATCCAGAGCGGGCGCGCCGGTTATGCGCCGGTGTTCTGCGTGCCAGGCGCGGGAGACAGCGTCACCGGCTTTGTGGGTTTGAGCGAAGCGCTGGGGCGCGACTGGCCGCTGTATGGCTTGCAGCCGCGGGGGCTGGATGGCGAGGCGGTGCCCCATAGCCAGGTGGAAGCGGCGGCCCAGTGTTACCTGGCGGCGCTGGAACAGGAGTGCCCCGAAGGGCCAGTGCATCTGGTGGGGCATTCGTTCGGCGGCTGGGTGGCACTGGAAATGGCGCTGCGCTTGCAGGCAATGGGGCGTGAGGTGGGGTCGTTGACGGTGATCGACAGCGAGTCGCCGGGGCGTGCGGGCAAGGCATATACCTCGACGGCGGCGTTGTTGCGGTTGATCGAGGCGATGCAGTTGGCGGCTGGGAAGTCGCTCGGGATTGATCCTGTGGACTTTGCCGGGCGCGATGAAGTGGCGCAGCGACAAGCGTTGCATGGGGGGATGGTGAGCGTGGGGTTGTTGCCGGCGCGTGCGGCGCTGGAGGCGATGGATGGGCCGGCGCGCACTTACGCGGCGGCGTTGCGCACGGTGTATCAGCCGCAAGGGCGGTATGACGGGGTGGTGCGCCTGGTGTTGGCGCAGGACCCGGCGTTGGATTCGGCGGGGAACCAGCGTGAGCAGGGGGTGATGATCGAGGGGTGGCGAGGACAGGGCGGTGGGTTGGAAGTTTGGTATGGCGGGGGGAATCACTTTACGTTGCTCAAGGCGCAGAATGTTTTGGGGTTGGCCAGGTGGTGGTTGGAAGTTGTTGGGGTTGGGGAGGTGGTGTCTTGAGGGGTGTGCACCGATCCAGATATGGGAGCTGGCTTGCTTGCGATAGCGGTCTGTCTGCGTACATATCCATTCCTGCGGTAACGGCCACTTATGGTTCCGCTCTTACAGCGGGTCACTTTTGGAAAGGCCCAAAAGTAACCAAAAGGCCTTCGCCCCACCACTCGGCACCTCGCCCAGGCTCGGTGTGCCCGAACGCAGGCTTTGCAGCGTGGGCCGCCGCAATGGGCCATCCCTGGCCCAGTGCGGCTAACCCGGCGTCCTGCCGGGTTACCCACGCTGCAAAGCCCGCGTTCGGCCAGCGTGGTTTAACGGGGCGATTTCAAATCAAAAGCAGAGCGCGGCGGCCTTATAGCCGACCGGGTGGTAAGGGGGAACACGGTGAGACATGGGGGGGCAATCTTGCCCCCGGAAACCACGATGCGAAGCGAGCGGCTTTTGATCTTGATCTGCTTTTGATCTTAGGCGCCCCGTTAAACCACGCTGGCCGGAATTCG
>NZ_JALJRP010000032.1:0-68334 GCF_024519715.1 Pseudomonas sp. Pse35
TTTTGCTTACTTTTGTCTGGGCCGGCATTCCGGCTTTTCAAAAGTGAGCCGCTGTCAGAGCGGAACCATCGGTGGCCGTTACCTAAATAATGGATATGTACTCGGTCAAATCCAATATCCCGGTCGGCTGGCAGGCCGCCTTCGCAGGCAAGCCAGCTCCCACATTTGGATCACCGTGCCTCAGTTAGATCAGCGTCGGCTGTCAAGCCGTCACGGGAGCAAGCTCCCTCGCCACAGGTCCAGCGTCACTCCAAAATTGTGTAGATACCCATGGCCATCGCAGACAAGCCAGCTCCCATAGTTCTAGCCTTTCAGGGCCTTGAGCTTGGCCAACACCCCTTCCGCTGTCTGCTCACCCATCAACTGCTCACGCACCTTGCCCTTGTCGTCGATGATGTAGGTCACCGGCAAGGCCTCACTGCGCGGAATCTCGAAGATCCCGTCCGGGTTCTGGGCCAGTACCGTGAACTTGATCCCCAGCTTGTCGCTGGCGGCCTTCAGTTCCTCACCCTGCACATTGTCGAAGTTGACGCCGAACACCCCGACATTCTGGCCTTTCAACTGTTCTGCCAGGGCATTGAGCTCGGGGATTTCCGTGCGGCACGGGCCACACCATTCGGCCCAGTAGTTGACCACCAGCCACTGTTTGTCCAGGCGTTCGGCCGCCACTTTCTGGCCGTATTGGTCAACGCCGTAATCGTTACCGCAGCCGCTGAGCAGCAGGGTTGTGATGATCGCCAATGCACCGATCAGTCGCCTTGTCATGGGGTATTCCTTCGCAAAAATGAACGTTGGCTGCGGCCTATCGCCTCTTACGGTTTAAGGACAGGCGCCAGCGCAGGTAGAATACCCGCCACCTTACGCAAGATGCGACCCGCACATGACCGATCTGACGCTTTATCACAACCCGCGCTGCTCGAAATCCCGCGGTGCGCTGGAACTGCTGGAAGCCCACGGCCTCACCCCGACCGTCGTGCGCTACCTGGAAACCCCGCTGGATGCCGCGCAAATCGAGGCCCTGCTGAAAAAACTGGGGATCAGCGCACGCCAACTGCTGCGCACCGGCGAAGACGAATACAAAACCCTGAACCTGGCCGACGCCAGCCTCAGCGACACCCAACTGATCGCCGCCATCGCAGCCCATCCCAAGCTGATGGAACGCCCGATCCTGGAAACCGCCGACAAAGCCATCATTGGCCGCCCGCCCGAGAACGTGCTGGAGATCCTGCCGTGACTACGCCCTATGTGCTGGTGTTGTATTACAGCCGCAGCGGCTCGGTGAGCGAGATGGCCCGACAGATTGCCCGCGGTATCGAGCAAGGCGGCATGGAAGCGCGGTTGCGCACCGTGCCGGCGATTTCCACCGAGTGCGAAGCGGTGGCGCCGAGCATTCCCGACGAGGGCGCGCTGTATGCCAGCCTGGACGACCTGAAGCACTGCTCGGGCCTGGCTCTGGGAAGCCCGACCCGGTTCGGCAACATGGCCGCGCCGCTCAAGTACTTCCTCGATGGCACCAGCAACCTGTGGCTCACCGGCGCTCTGGTCGGCAAGCCGGCCGGCGTGTTCACCTCCACCGCCAGCCTGCATGGCGGCCAGGAAACCACGCTGATGTCGATGCTGCTGCCGCTGCTGCACCACGGCATGCTGATCACCGGCCTGCCCTACAGCGAGCAGGCGCTGCTCGACACCCAGGGCGGCGGCACGCCGTATGGCGCCAGCCACCATTCCGGGCCAGACGGCAAGCGTATGCTCGATCAACATGAAATCACCTTGTGCCGGGCCTTGGGCCTGCGCCTGGCCAAGACCGCCACGCTGTTGGAGAACGGCCGTGGCCAGGAAGCCTAAGGTCCTGCCGCCACGGGAGTGGCTGGAGCCACGGGTCAAGGTGGCACGCGCGCTAAGCCTGCTGGCGTTCTTGGGCCTGGTGGGCTTGTTGTGCGTGTACTACCTGTTGGTCGCCGACCTGCATGGGGCGCGCCCGTGGGTCATCCTGCTGATCGAGCTGGTGCCGCTGCTGATACTTGCGCCAGGCATGCTGATGGGCAGCGCACGCGGGCATTCGTGGATGTGCTTTGCGGTGAACCTGTATTTCATCAAGGGCGCACTGGCGGCGTATGACCCGAACCGCCAGTGGTTTGGTGCGCTGGAGATGCTGGCGAGCCTGGCGGTGTTTTGCACGGCGTTGCTGTATGTGCGTTGGCGGCATCAATTGAACCGGCGGCTGGCCGATTGACTGATCGTTCCCACGCTCCGCGTGGGAATGCTGCCCAGGACGCTCTGCGTCCCGGGCCTAGTGCAAGGGTGACGCGGAGCGTCACAGGATGCATTCCCACGCGGAGCGTGGGAACGATCAGTATCAATGGTTGACGGTATAGGCCAACATCATCGACAGCTGACACATCGGCCGCCCACTCTCGGCATGCCACTGGTTGAAGGCACCCTGTACTGTCGCCAAATCGCGCAGGCTGGTCGGCGCCTTGTCGACGATCTTCTGCGCATTCAACGCTGCCACCACGTCATCGCTCGGTACAAAGGTGTCCTTGCCGACCATGCGCAGGAAGCGAGGCGCCGACAGGCCGCCCAACTGGTGGCCGTGCTTGCTCAGGTACTTCCAGAGCCCGACGATATCGGTCACCGGCCAATCAGCGATAAACGCGCCGAAGCTGCCTTTCTCCTGCTCGATATCCAGGATCATCTGCGCGTTGCGCGGCACACTCTTGAGCTTGCCCAGGTGGCGGATGATGCGGGTGTCCTGCATCAGCCGTTCCAGGTGTTCGGCACCCATCAGCACGACTTTTTCCGGGTCGAAGCCAAAGAACACCTGCTCGAACGCCGGCCATTTGGCATCGACCACGCTGTGCTTCAAACCGGCGCGGAACACTCGCAGCGCCAAGGTCGACAGGTAACGGTCATCCGTTATCTTGCGCAATTGCGCCGGGGTCTTGGGCACCGGCAGATGGGCTTCCAGCTTGGCCGCCGAACCGAAGCGGTTCAGACAATATTCGTGCAGCCACTTGTAATCGCGCATGCCCTCTCCTGTCAGTCGAATTGAAAACGGCGCCCGCAAGCGCCGTGTACTAGAGCCTCGGGAAGACTCAGAGGTTCACTACATTGACGAAACGCGATGCGGCGGTCTCATCGATTTTCAAGCTGGTGAAGTCGAACAGGTTGCGGTCGGCCAATTGCGACGGGATCACGTTTTGCAGGCTGCGGAAGATACTTTCGGTACGCCCAGGGGTCTTGCGCTCCCAGTCCACCAGCATCTCCTTGACCACCTGGCGCTGCAGGTTTTCCTGGGAGCCGCACAGGTTGCACGGGATGATCGGGAATTGCTTGAAATCGGAGTAAGCCTGGATGTCCTTCTCGTTGCAATACGCCAGCGGGCGGATCACTACGTTGCGCCCATCATCGGCACGCAGCTTGGGCGGCATGGCCTTGAGCGAGCCGTTGAAGAACATATTGAGGAAGAAGGTTTCGACGATGTCATCGCGGTGATGACCCAGGGCCATCTTGGTCGCGCCGATCTCATCGGCAAAGGTATAGAGCGTGCCACGGCGCAGGCGCGAACACAGCGAGCAGGTGGTCTTGCCTTCCGGGATCAATTCCTTGACCACCGAGTAGGTGTCTTTCTCGACGATGTGGTACTCGACGCCCAGTTCTTTCAGATAGGCCGGCAGCACATGCTCAGGGAAACCGGGTTGCTTCTGGTCCATGTTGACCGCCACGATCTCGAACTTTATTGGCGCGACCTTTTGCAGGTGCAGCAACACGTCGAGCATGGTGTAGCTGTCTTTGCCGCCGGAGAGGCAGACCATGACCTTGTCGCCTTCCTCGATCATGTTGAAATCGGCGACCGCTTCACCGGCCAGGCGACGCAGGCGTTTTTGCAGTTTGTTCTGGTTGACTGTAAGAGTGCCCATGGCGCTTGGATCCGCAAAGGTGTGTGACGAAAAGCGCAGCATTTTACCGGTAAGACTGGCGCAGATCCAATGTGGAAGCTGGCTTGCCTGCGATAGCGGTGTGCCAGTCAACATCTCTGTTCCTGACAGGCCGCCATCGCAGGCAAGCCAGCTCCCACACTGGATCCCATGAATCCTGACAGACCACACCGCGATTAGCCCCCCTGTTTACAGCGCAATTTGCTCTAAAGGCCCTACGGTTATTCCGGTCATCCCTTTCTATACTGCGACTTGAGGTCGCACATCTATCCAGACCTTTCAGGCCATTTGGCCCGTGGGCGCTCCGATGGGGGGCGATGGTAATAACGACAGGAGTGACTGGCATGATCCATCACGTCGTGGGGCTGTTTACCCATCCCGACCAGGAATGGCGGGAAATCCGTGGCGATAAAGAAGAAAGCATCAGCCACATGTACCTCACTCATACCCTGATTCTCGCGGCGATCCCCGCCATTTCCGCCTTTATTGGCACCACTCAGGTCGGCTGGGTCATCGGCAACCGCGCCCCGGTGATGCTGACCCAGGAAAGCGCGCTGTGGATGACCCTCATGTCCTACGCGGCCATGCTGTGCGGCGTGGCGGTGATGGGCGCGTTCATTCACTGGATGGCCCGCACCTACGACGCCAGCCCAAGCATGGCCCGCTGCGTGGCGTTTGCCACTTATACCGCCACACCCTTGTTTATCGGCGGGCTGGCGGCGCTCTACCCGCATATGTGGCTGGGCATGGTCGTGGGCACGGCGGCGATCTGCTACACGGTGTATCTGCTGTATGTGGGGCTGCCAACCTTCATGAGTATCGACCCGGATGAAGGCTTCCTGTTTTCCAGCTCGGTATTGGCCGTCGGCCTGGTGGTGCTGGTAGCGATCATGGCCTTTACCGTGATCGTCTGGGGCCTGGGCGTCGGGCCGATCTACACCAGTTGAACGAAAAACCCCGCAGGCAAGGCCACCGCAAGGTGGCTTTGTGCGTTATGCATGACCATTCGGCGCCTGACAGATTCGGAAACACCCAGCTTTGCGGCATACTGGGCGTCTCTGGAGATATGTACAGCATGCCCGAGCAACTCAATACCCGCGTCGAAGATTGTTTCCTGCAAGCCGAATCCTTTTTCAAACGAAGCTTCAAACGCCCCCAGGTCAGCCTCAAGCTGCGGGGCCAGAAAGCCGGTGTCGCGCATTTGCACGAGAACCTGCTGCGCTTCAACCCTCAGTTGTACCGTGAAAACAGCCAACACTTTCTCAAGCAAACCGTGGCCCACGAAGTGGCGCACCTGATTGCCCACCAGTTGTTTGGCGAGCGTATCCAGCCCCATGGCGAGGAATGGCAGTTGATCATGCGCGGGGTTTACGAACTGCCGCCCGACCGTTGCCACACCTACGAGGTCAAGCGCCGACAGGTGACTCGCTATATTTACCGCTGCCCGTGTGCGGACAGTGATTTTCCGTTTTCACCGCAGCGCCATGGGCTGGTGAACCAGGGGCGGCGGTATTTGTGTCGGCGGTGTCGGCAGACGCTGGTGTTCACCGGGGAAACTCGGGTGGAATGAGGGCCTCTTCGCAGGCAAGCCAGCTCCCACATTTGGATCTGTGAACACAATCCCAAATGTGGGAGCTGGCTTGCCTGCGAAAGCGTCGGCTCAGTCAACCTACAACCTTGGCCTGCCGCAATTGCTCTATCCGCTCAATACCGAACCCCAACTCCGCCAGCACCTCATCACTGTGCGCCCCCACCGCCACTCCAATATGCCTGGGCGCCGGCAACCCCTCGGAGAATTTCAGCGGGCAGGCCAATTGCGCTTGTGTCGAGCCATCACCCCGGGGCACCTGGCTGACCAGCTCCCGCGCCTTCAACTGGGGATGCTCCAGCGCTTCGCTCAAACTCAATACCGGCTCAACACAGGCATCCACTCCGGCAAACAACTCACACAACTGGTCAAAACTGCGCTTCTCGAACTCCACCTGCAACGCCTGTTTGAGCACGCCCTGCCGTTCGGGCGTCACGCTGTGTGCCGCCAGTTCCGGGCGCCCCAAGGCCGCGCACAACTGCTGCATAAACCCCGGCTCCAGACTGCCCACCGACATCCAGCGCCCATCGCGTGTGCGGTAGTAGTCATAGAAACTCCCGCCATTGAGCACATGGTTCTCCCACCCAGGCTCGACCCCGCAAGCCAGGTAACCGGCCCCAGCCATGGCGTTCAGGCTGAACGAGCAATCGGTCATGCTCACATCCAGGTATTGCCCCACCCCGCTTTGCTGCCTGGCAATTACCGCCGCCAGCAAGCCCACCACGGCATGCAGCGAACCGCCTGCCACATCAGCCAGTTGTACGCCTAGGGGCAACGGGCCGGTGTCCTGGCGCCCGGTATGGCTGGCGACGCCGGCCAACGCCAGGTAGTTGATATCGTGCCCGGCGCGGTCCTTATAGGGGCCGGTCTGGCCGTAGCCGGTGATCGACACATAGATCAGCCGCGGGTTGATCGCCTTCAGCGCCTCATAGCCCAGGCCCAGGCGCGCCATGACACCGGGGCGGAACTGCTCGAGCAGGATGTCATGGCCCTTGACCAGCTCACGCACAATCTCCAGCGCCTCGGCCTGCTTGAGGTCCAGGGCCAGGCTGCGCTTGTTGCGGTTCAGATACGCATGGCTGGCCGAAGTACCCCGGTCATGGGGCGGCAATACCCGCAACAGGTCCATACGCGTGGGCGATTCGATACGCAGCACCTCGGCGCCCATGTCCGCCAGCATCAGGGAGGCAAACGGGCCGGGCAGCAAGGTGGAAAAATCCAACACTTTAAGGGACGCCAAGGGACCTGACATGGGGACTCCAGTTGGGTTGCGAATACCCACAGACTAGGCAGCCTGGCGCCTGCCGGCAATCGTCAGAACGATCAACCACAGTGACCGTTTTGATCACGGCGGGCTTTTTCGCGGCGGCGGCTTTATCATTGGCCGACGTTTGTTGGCAGAGTCTTCCATGAAGTTCGCGATTGCACTGTATAGCGCCGCCCACGCGCCCTCCTCGCGCCGCGCCCTGTTGTTCGCACAGGCGGCGCTGGCTGGCGGGCATGAGATCGTGCGGCTGTTTTTCTACCAGGACGGCGTGTACAGCGCGTCCAATAACATCGTCGCCCCCCAGGATGAGCAAGACCTTGCGCGCCAATGGCGCGAATTTGTCAGCCAGCACCGGCTCGACGGCGTGGTGTGCATCGCCGCCGCGCTGCGCCGCGGGGTGCTTAATGCCGAAGAAGCTGCGCGTTACCAACGCAGCGCGATCAACCTGGAAGCACCCTGGGCGTTGTCGGGCCTGGGCCAATTGCATGACGCGATCCAGGACGCCGACCGCCTGATCTGTTTTGGAGGGCCGTGACATGTCCAGATCCTTGTTGGTGATCAGCCGCCAGGCCCCGTGGTCCGGGCCGAGTGCGCGGGAAGCACTGGATATCGTGCTAGCCGGTGGCGCGTTCGATCTGCCCATTGGCCTGTTGTTCCTGGATGACGGTGTGTTCCAACTGGCGCCGAACCAAGCGGCCAAGGCCGTGCAACAGAAAGACCTGAGTGCCAACCTGCAGGCCCTGGGCCTGTTCGGCATTGATGACGTGTTCGCGTGCAGCCATAGTCTTTCCGCACGCGGGTTGCCGCCACCCGCCAACGCACAGGTGCTCGACAGCCAAGCCATTTCCCAACTGATTGACCGTTACGACCAGGTGATTACCCTCTGATGTCGACTCTACATGTGGTGTCTCATTCCCCGTTTACCGACAGCCGCCTCGATAGCTGCCTGCGCATCTGTGGCGCCGAGGACGCAATCCTGCTGTGCGGCGACGGAGCCTACGGCCTGCACACGCCCGCCCTGCAAACCAAAGGCGTAAAGGTGTTTGTGCTGGCCGAAGACATGCAGGCGCGCAACCTGCCGCTGCCCGACTGGGCTGACAGCGTCGATTACCCAGGCTTCGTGCAACTGTCGATCGACTACGACAAGGTCAACACCTGGCTATGAACACCTTGACCGTCGGCGCACACACCCTGGAACTGGATAAGGACGGCTATCTCGTCGACCTCAACGACTGGTCCGATGAAGTGGCGAATGCCCTGGCCGCTGCCGAAGCCTTGGAGCTGACCCCGGCACACTGGGAAATCCTCACCCTGCTGCGCCAGTTCTACACCGAGTTCCAGCTGTCCCCCGCCACGCGCCCGCTGATCAAGTACACCGCCTTGAAGCTGGGCCCGGAAAAGGGCAACAGCCTGCACCTCAACAAACTGTTCAACGGCACTCCCGCCAAACTCGCCGCCAAGCTGGCGGGCCTGCCCAGGCCGACGAATTGCTTATGACCGACTTTGCCCCCCTGACTCTCGTAACACCCCAAGAGCACCCCTTTGCGCAGTTCGTGCGCATCCTCGGCAAAGGCAAGCGTGGCGCGCGCAACCTCACCCGCGAGGAAGCGCGGGAAGCCATGGGCATGCTGCTCGAGGAAAAGGTCGAGGACACCCAGCTCGGCGCCTTCCTGATGCTGCTGCGCCACAAGGAAGAAAGCCCGGAAGAACTCGCCGGTTTCACCGAAGCCGTACGTGAGCGCCTGCACGCGCCAGCGCTGAACGTCGATATCGACTGGCCGACCTACGCCGGTAAAAAGCGCCACCTGCCGTGGTTCCTGCTGGCAGCTAAATGCCTGGCACAGAACGGCGTGCGCATCCTGATGCACGGCGGCGGCGCCCACACTGCGGGGCGCTTGTACACCGAGCAATTGCTGGACGGCTTGCAGATCCCGCTGTGCCGCGATTGGCAACAGGTCGAGAGCGCCTTTGCCCACGGCAACCTGGCATTTATCCCGTTGGGTGATTGGGCGCCACAGCTGCAACGCATGATCGATCTGCGCAACACCTTGGGCCTGCGTTCGCCTATCCATTCGCTGGCGCGCCTGCTCAACCCGCTGAATGCGCGCTGTGGCCTGCAAAGCATTTTCCACCCCGGTTACCAGGGCGTGCATCGTGATGCCAGTGGCTTGCTGGGTGACAACGTGATTGTGGTCAAGGGCGACGGCGGCGAGATCGAGATCAACCCCGACACCCTCAGTCACCTGTATGGCACCACCGACGGCCAGAGCTGGGACGAAGAGTGGCCCGCCCTTTCCGTCCAGCGCCACGTCAAGCCAGCAACGCTTGAGCCCGAGCACCTAAAAGCACTGTGGCGCGGCGACGTTGAGGACAGCTACCCGCAACTGGCGTTGATCGCCACCATGGCGTTGGCCCTGCGCGGCCTTGGTCACCCGCGGCAGCAGGCGTTCGAGTTGGCCCAGCAGTACTGGGACGCACGGGATAAATCGATTTAATCGATCATTCACGCCGGTTCTTTGCGCTTTTAGTTCGAACTCATCCCTTTAGACTGGGCTCCAACGCTTATCAGCCAAGGAGCCAGTCATGGGTTTATTGATCGAAGGACAGTGGAAAGACCAGTGGTACGAAAGTAGCGCCGATGGCGCTTTCCAACGGGAACAGGCACAACGCCGCAACTGGGTGACCGCCGATGGCGCGCCAGGCCCGAGTGGTGAAGGCGGCTTCAAGGCCGAGGCCGGTCGCTATCACCTCTATGTATCCCTCGCCTGCCCGTGGGCGCACCGCACCTTGATCCTGCGCAAGCTCAAGGGCCTGGAAAGCCTGATCGACGTCTCGGTGGTCAGTTGGCTGATGCTGGAAAACGGCTGGACCTTCGACAAGGCCCACGGCTCCAGCGGCGACAAACTGGACGGTTTCAACTTCATGCACCAACGCTACACCGCCGATACCGCCGACTATACCGGGCGCGTAACCGTGCCGGTGCTGTGGGACAAAAAGCTCAAGCGCATCGTCAGCAATGAATCGGCGGAGATCATCCGCATGTTCAACAGTGCGTTCAATGCGCTGACCGGCAATACCCTGGATTTCTACCCCCAAGCCCTGCATTCGACCATCGACAGCCTCAACGAACGCATCTACCCCGCCGTGAACAACGGCGTGTACCGCGCAGGTTTCGCCACCTCACAACAGGCGTATGAAAGTGCGTTTGATGATGTGTTTGCCGAGCTGGATCATTTGGAACAGCACCTGGGCAGCCATCGCTATCTGGCCGGCGAGTACCTGACCGAAGCCGATGTGCGGCTGTTCACTACGCTGATTCGTTTTGATGCGGTGTACTACAGCCACTTCAAATGCAACCTGCGGCGAATTGCCGACTATGCAAATTTGTCGAACTGGCTGCGGGAGATGTATCAGTGGCCAGGCGTGGCCGAGACGGTGGATTTCGAGCATATCAAGGGGCATTACTATGCCAGCCATCGCACGATCAACCCGACGGGGATTGTGCCGAAGGGGCCGTTGCAGGGGTTTGACAGCAGCCATGATCGGGCGCGGTTGCCGGGTAAAGGTGTCTTTGGCTGATAACTCCTGTGGCGAGGGAGCTTGCTCCCGCTGGGCTGCGTAGCGGCCCCAAAATTATGGGAGCGCTTCGCACTCCAACGGGAGCAAGCTCCCTCGCCACAAGAGCCGGTTCAGACTTGGGATTGAGCGCCCTCGAACCACTTGAGCTTCTCACGCAGTACCACCACCTCACCCACGATCACCAATGTCGGCGCATGCACTTCATGCTCCGCCACCATGCGCGGCAGGTCGGCCAGGGTGCCGGTGAACACGCGCTGGTTGGACGTGGTGCCCTGCTGGATCAGCGCCGCTGGAGTGTCCGACGCGCGTCCGTGCTTGATCAACTGCTCGCAAATGATCGGCAAGCCAATCAAGCCCATGTAGAACACCAGGGTCTGTGAGGGGCCGACCAGGTCTTGCCAAGGCAAGTCCGAGGTACCGTTCTTCAAGTGCCCGGTAATAAAACGTACAGATTGGGCATAGTCGCGATGAGTCAGCGGAATCCCGGCATAGGCCGCGCAACCACTGGCTGCCGTAATACCCGGCACTACCTGGAACGGGATGCCGTGGGCCGCCAACTCTTCGATCTCTTCGCCACCACGACCAAAGATGAACGGGTCCCCCCCCTTGAGGCGCAGCACGCGCTTGCCTTGCTTGGCCAGGTCTACCAGTTGCTGGTTGATCTGGTCCTGGGGCACCGCGTGATCGGCGCGACGCTTGCCGACGTACACGCGCTCGGCATCACGACGGCACAGTTCCAAAATCGCCGGTGCAACCAAACGGTCGTACAGCACCACGTCGGCTTGCTGCATCAGGCGCAATGCGCGGAAGGTCAGCAAATCCGGGTCGCCTGGGCCCGCCCCCACCAGGTACACCTCACCGGGCGCGTAAGGCGGCGCGCCATTGACCTTTTCGATCAACAGGCGCTCGGCCTCCTCGCCCTGCCCGGCCAACTGGCGGTCGGCAATCGGGCCCTGGAACACTTCTTCCCAGAACGCCCGGCGTTGCTGCACATCCGGGTACAAACCTTTGACCTGAGCCCGAAAACGCGCGGCCAGCCCAGCCAATTGACCGTAGGTCGAGGGAATCCAGGTTTCCAGCTTGGCGCGGATCAGCCGTGCCAGTACCGGCGCATCACCGCCGCTGGAGACGGCAATCACCAAGGGTGAACGGTCGACAATCGCCGGGAAGATCACGCTGCACAACGCTGGCGCGTCCACCACATTGACCGGCACGCAGCGACGCTTGGCATCACTGGATACTTGCGCATTCAGTGGCTCATCGTCGGTGGCCGCGATAATCAGGGTGCAACCGTCCAGGTCGGCCTCCTGATAACCGCGCAACATCAGTTCCCCGCCACTGCCCAGCACCAGCTCACGCAGCTGGCTTTCGATCTGGGGAGCAACCACCCGCAACACCGCGCCGGCGTCGGCCAGCAGCCGGGATTTGCGCAAGGCAATCTCCCCACCACCGACGACCAACACACGGCTGCCGCGCAGGTTATGAAACAGCGGCAGAAATTCCATTTAGCGGATGACCTCAACGCCCGCCATGTAAGGCTTGAGCACCTCAGGTACACGGATCGAACCGTCCGCCTGCTGGTAGTTTTCCAGCACGGCCACCAGGGTACGGCCTACGGCCAGGCCCGAACCGTTGAGGGTGTGCACCAGCTCCGGCTTGCCGGTTTCCGGGTTGCGGAAACGCGCCTGCATGCGACGGGCCTGGAAGTCACCGCAGTTGGAGCACGACGAAATCTCGCGGTATTTGTCCTGGCTCGGCACCCACACTTCCAGGTCGTAGGTTTTCACGGCGCTGAAGCCCATGTCGCCCGTGCACAGGGCCAGTACGCGGTAAGGCAGCTCCAGCAACTGCAGCACACGCTCGGCGTTGGCAGTCAGGCCTTCCAGGGCTTCCATGGAGGTCGACGGCTCTACTACCTGGACCATTTCAACCTTGTCGAACTGATGCTGGCGGATCATGCCACGGGTGTCGCGACCCGACGCGCCGGCTTCGCTACGGAAGCACGGGCTGTGAGCAACCAGCTTCAACGGCAGTTGCTTGGCGTCGAGGATTTCGCCGGCGACGATATTGGTCAGCGACACTTCGGCGGTCGGGATCAGGTACAGGTCGGCTTCGCCGTCGCGGCTGATCTTGAACAGGTCTTCTTCGAATTTCGGCAGTTGGCTGGTGCCCATCAACGCCGGCGCCTGAACCAGGTACGGGGTGTAGGCCTCTTCATAACCGTGTTCGCCGGTGTGCAGGTTGATCATGAACTGCGCCAGTGCACGGTGCATGCGCGCAATCGGGCCGCGCAGCAAGGCAAAGCGTGCGCCGGACATTTTTGCCGCGGTTTCAAAATCCAGGCCACCGGTCAATTCGCCCAGGGCGACGTGGTCCTTGATCTCGAAATCGAAGGCTTTCGGCGTGCCCCAGCGGCGCACTTCGACGTTGCCGTCTTCATCTTCGCCGACCGGCACAGATTCGTGGGGCAGGTTCGGAATGCCCAGCAGGATCGAATCCAATTGGGTCTGAATGCCTTCCAGCTCGATTTTGCCATCGGACAGCTCAGTGCCCATGCGCTCGACATCCGCCATCAACGGCGCGATGTCTTCACCGCGCTGCTTGGCCTGGCCGATGGACTTGGAGCGCGCATTACGTTCAGCCTGCAGTGCTTCGGTGCGGGTCTGGACGGTCTTGCGCTGTTCTTCCAGCGCTTCGATGCGCGCAACATCCAAGGCAAAGCCACGGGATGCCAGGCGGTCCGCTACGTCCTGAAGGTTGCTACGTAACAGTTTGGAATCGAGCATGTCGGTCTCTCGTTATCAAAGTTTGGTCAAGGACAGGCCAGCCCAGGTGGCGAGCAGCCCGCCGAATACGCTGATGGCCGCATAGCCAATCGCCAGCGGCACTTGCCCGCTTTCCAGCAGGCGCACGGTATCCAGTGAAAAGGATGAAAAAGTCGTCAGGCCGCCAAGAAAGCCAACCATCAGGCCGGCACGTACCTCGACAGGCACTTCCGGGCGTAACAAAAACAGGCCGTATAACACGCCGATCAACAGGCAGCCCACGATATTAACGGCGAGCGTCGCCGTATAGAAGTGTTTCGGCCAATTGGCGTTGATCCAATTGCCGGTGGCGAAGCGCAGCAGTGTACCGGCGATACCTCCCGCCGAGACGGCGATCACCAAAGGAATCATGTTTTTCTCCGCTGCCTGGGGCTCAGACGGTCGAGGGTGGCCAGGTGGTTGAGCTTCTCACCGATCTTCAGCTCCAGGCCACGGGGCACTGGCTGGTAGAACGGCTGCGGCTCCAGCTCATCGGGGAAGTAGTCTTCGCCGGCCGCGTAGGCGTCCGGCTCATCGTGGGCATAACGGTATTCGTCGCCATACCCCAGCTGCTTCATCAGCTTGGTCGGCGCGTTGCGCAGGTGCAGCGGCACTTCGAGGGAACCATGCTCGGCGGCCGCACGCAGGGCCGACTTGAAGCCCATGTACACCGCGTTGCTTTTGGGCGCGCAGGCCAGGTAAGTGATGGCCTGGGCGACCGCCAACTCGCCTTCCGGACTGCCGAGGCGCTCCTGCACCTCCCAGGCGGCCAGGCACAGGCTCAGGGCGCGCGGGTCGGCATTGCCGATGTCTTCGCTGGCCATGCGCACCACACGACGCGCCAGGTACAGCGGGTCGCAACCGCCATCGATCATGCGCGCAAACCAATACAGCGCGCCATCAGGGTTGGAACCGCGTACGGATTTGTGCAGCGCGGAAATCTGGTCGTAGAAGGCTTCGCCGCCCTTGTCGAAACGCCGGCGTGTGTCACCGAGCAAGCTTTGCAACAGGTCAACGCCAATCTCGCCGCCGTCTTCGGCCAGGTCGGAAGCATTCTCCAGCAGGTTGAGAAAGCGGCGCCCGTCGCCATCGGCGGCGGTCAGCAAAATCTTGAAACCTTCATCGCTGAGGCTCAGCTGGCGCTTGCCCAGCCCCTTGTCTTCGCTCAAGGCACGGTGCAGCAGCTTTCGCATCGCCGCTTCATCCAGGCTCTTGAGCACATAGACCCGCGCCCGTGACAACAAGGCGTTGTTCAATTCAAAGGAAGGGTTTTCGGTGGTGGCGCCGATAAAGATCAGCGTACCGTCCTCGACATAAGGCAGGAACGCATCCTGCTGCGACTTGTTGAAGCGATGCACTTCGTCGACGAACAGGATAGTGCGTTTACCGTATTGCCCGGCCTGCTGCTTGGCGACTTCCACCGCCTGGCGGATCTCCTTGACCCCGGCGAGCACCGCCGAGACCGTTTCAAAGTGCGCATCCGAGACTTTCGCCAGCAACCGCGCCAGGGTGGTCTTGCCCACGCCCGGCGGCCCCCAGAAAATCATCGAATGCAGCGCACCCTGCTCCAGGGCTTCGCGCAAGGGCTTGCCCCGAGCGAGCAGGTGTTCCTGACCGACGTACTCATCCAGGTTGGTCGAACGCAAGCGCGCGGCCAACGGCTGGGCAATCGGGTCACTTCGAAACAGATCCATGGGCAGCGTTTGAAACCTCTGGGCAGTTTATTCCTGGATCACATCGGCACCCTTGGGGATGTCGAACTTGAACTTGGACGCGGGCACCGGCTGGTTGGCCTTGACCCCGGAGAACAGGATATCGGTGCGCTGGCCGACGCTGTCGACCAGGCGCATGTTGTTGATCACGCCGTTGCCGAACGACAGGGACAGCGTGTCAAACAACGTGTCCTTGGATTTTGGCTTGAGGGTGAACTCGATGACGTTGCTGGTCTGCTTGGAGGTGATGTCGAAGCTGTCGTTGATTTTCGACACATCACCCGACAGCAGCAGTGCCGGGGTCTGGTTCAGGCGCGGATCGAGCTTCTTGATGGTCGCCTGTTCCAGGTCCGGGTCCCACAGCGTGACTTTCTGGCCGTCGGAAACAATGGTCTGCTCCGCCTTGCCTTCGGTATGCCAATAGAACAGCCCTGGGCGCTGCACGGCCATTTCACCGGCGGTTTCCTGCAACTGGGTGCCGCCGGCATCCAGGGTCAGCTGGGAGAAGCGCGCGGTGAGGGTCTGGGATTTGTCCAACAGGTTCTTCAGGCTGGCGACGGAAGCCGGGTCAGCGTGAGCTGAAACAGCGGTCAGGGCCAAGGCTGGCAACAACAGCATGCGGATAAAGCGCATGGGAGTCCTCATTGAGTAGTCAGGGCACGCCGCGTGTTGCCACGCGGCGCGGAATCAGTCGCGCATCTGCCCGGGGGCGATGACTTCACGCGAGCCATTGGTGTTCATTGCGGTCACGACGCCGGCCATTTCCATGGCTTCGATCATGCGGGCGGCGCGGTTGTAGCCGATTTTAAGCTTGCGCTGCACCGCCGAAATCGAGGCACGGCGGCTTTCCAGTACGAAGGCCACGGCTTCGTCATACAAAGCGTCGGTCTCGGCATCGTCATCACCGCCACCGCCGCCATTTTCAAAGCCGCTGCCGGCTTCTTCGACGCCGTTGAGGATGTCGTCGTTGTACTCGGGCGCGCCGCGCAGTTTCCAGGCTTCGACCACACGGTGGACTTCGTCATCGGAAACAAAGGCGCCGTGAACGCGAATCGGCAGGCTGGTGCCCGGCGGCATGTAGAGCATGTCACCGTGGCCCAGCAGTTGCTCGGCGCCACCCTGGTCGATGATGGTGCGCGAGTCGATCTTGCTGGAGACCTGGAACGCCATGCGCGTCGGAATGTTGGCCTTGATGAGGCCGGTGATCACGTCCACCGACGGCCGCTGTGTCGCGAGGATCAAGTGGATACCCGCCGCCCGTGCCTTCTGGGCGATACGGGCGATCAGCTCTTCAACCTTCTTGCCGACGATCATCATCATGTCGGCAAATTCATCGACCACCACCACGATGGTCGGCAGCTTGGTCAGCAGTGGTGCTTCATCGTGAATGCTTTCGCGCTTGTACAGCGGGTCGGTCAGCGGTGTGCCGGCGTCCTGGGCTTCCTTGACCTTGGCATTGAAGCCCGACAGGTTCCGCACGCCCATCTTCGCCATCAGCTTGTAGCGGCGCTCCATCTCGGCAACGCTCCAGCGCAGGGCGTTGGCGGCGTCCTTCATGTCGGTGACCACCGGGCACAGCAGGTGCGGGATGCCTTCGTAGATCGACAGTTCCAGCATCTTCGGGTCGATCATGATCAGCTTGGCGTCATCCGGCCCGGACTTGAACAGGATCGACAGGATCATGGCGTTCACACCCACCGACTTACCGGAACCAGTGGTACCGGCTACCAGCAAGTGCGGCATTTTCGCCAGGTCGGTAATCACCGGCTTGCCGCCGATGTCATGGCCGAGCGCCAGGGTGACCGGCGATTTGAAGTTGTCGTATTCCGGCGTCGACAGCACTTCGGAGAAGCGCACGATCTGGCGGTCTTCGTTGGGAATCTCGATACCCACGGTGGTCTTGCCCGGGATCACTTCCACCACGCGCACGCTGGTCACGGCCAGGGAACGTGCCAAGTCTTTGGCCAGGTTGGAAATGCGGCTGACTTTTACCCCGGCGGCCGGTTGGATTTCGTAACGGGTGATCACCGGGCCCGGATGGATCGAGTCCACCGACACTTCGACGCCGAATTCCTTGAGCTTGATTTCCAGCAGGTGGCCGACGGCCGCCAGGGATTCGGGGGAATAGTTGAGTTGTTTCTTTTCGGCCGGGTCCAGAATCGAGATCGGCGGCAAGGTGCCTTCGACGGCGCTGTCGATGAACAGCGGTGCCTGCTTCTCTTTTTGCACGCGATGGCTGGGCTCCGGCGCCTTGGGCGGTGCCGGGGCGATCACGGGCGGCACCTGCTTTTCACGGTCCGACATGTGCTTGCTCAGGGCCTGCTCGCGCTCGATCAAGCGCTCCTTGACCTTGGCTTGCTCGCGCCGATCCGGCGTGCTTGGGGCCACCACCTCGTTGACACGGGTGTCCACCTCACGCAGCTGCGCAACCATTTGCTTGCGCTCGACACGGGCGGCCCACCAGCGGTTGGCGGCGCCCTGGAACAATTCGAACAGGTCGAGGGTGATCTTGCCGGTCACATCCATCACCTTGAACCATGACAGGTCGGTGAATACCGTGAGGCCGAACAGGAACAGCGCGATGAACATCAGGGTGCTGCCCTGGATATTCAGGGTCCTGCGCGCCAGGTCGCCAAGGCTTTCACCCAGGGCCCCGCCCGCGCCCGCCGGCAGACCGGTCGGGGCATGGAAGTGGATATGCGCCAGCGCAGCGCCCGACAGCACCAGGAACACCAGGCCGATCAGGCGCCAGGAGAACAGCCAGCCGCTCCACTGCCACGGCTCGTGACGCTGGCGGAAGATCTGCCAGGTCTTGATCGCCAGCAACAGCGGGAAAATGTAGGCAAAGTAACCCAGGATCATGAAGAGGATATCGGCGCTGTAGGAACCTACAGGGCCGCCGAAATTCTGCACGTCATCGATCTTGCTGTTATGGCTCCAGCCCGGATCGTCCTTGCCATAGGTCAGCAAGGCCATCATCAGGAACAGGCACAGCGCACCGATGGCAATCAGTGCGCCTTCCTTGAGTCGGTAATGCAGGTGCTGGCGCCAGGCCGGTACGACTGCTGCTTTAGGTGCTGCGGCGGATTTCTTCAAAACGGGTCTATTCCTGCGCCTTTAGCGCGTCCATCTGTTGAATGACTACACACGACTGCTCTATCCGGAGCAGTTGAAAAATGAACGAATGTTGCTGAATCTACTTTTAACACCCGGTGACGGATAGGTGAAATGGCGATAACGCCACAATGGCCGCATTGTACGGGTTTGCGTGCGCGATGCCACACACTTGCCCTTCACCTGACTGCACGGACAATTTGAGCATGCATTGCCTTTGCTGACAAAGGCTTATGAGCTATATTTAGCAATCCAGGCAAGCTTGGCAAATGGCCGGCATGCGCCAGACCCGATTACGACCACACCCTGTGTACAGAGTTGCAGAAACACCCGTTCATGCTAATCCTCGTCAATCGCCTATTCGGGCTGGCCCCATGGCGCAGGGTCGTCAATAATCAACGCTTGCGGTGCAGGTGCATGACCTGCCACTCCCCTCCCCTTCCCTAAGCCTGGATGCCATGCTGACCTGGTTACAACGCGACACCCTGACGTTCCCTCCCTTGGCCAAGGCCATGCGCGAACCCAACGGCCTGCTCGCCGCCGGTGGCGACCTGTCGGCCGAACGACTGATCCAGGCCTACCGCCATGGCTGCTTCCCCTGGTTCTCCGAAGGCCAGCCTATCCTCTGGTGGTCGCCAGACCCGCGTACGGTGATTTTCCCCGACGAGCTGCATGTTTCCCGCAGCCTGGGCAAATTATTGCGCCAGCAGCGCTATACCGTGACCTTCGACCAGGATTTCGCCGCCGTCATCCATGCCTGCGCCGCGCCCCGTGCCTACGCCGATGGCACCTGGATCACCGAAGGTATCCAGAAGGCTTATCTGGAGCTGCACCAACGCGGCTATGCGCATTCCGTCGAGGTCTGGGACCAGGGCGAACTGGTAGGTGGCCTTTATGGCCTGGCGATGGGCCAGTTGTTTTTTGGCGAGTCTATGTTCAGCCGCGCCGACAACGCCTCCAAATTCGGCTTCGCCACGTTGACCCGGCAACTGCAAGCCTGGGGATTTGTGCTGATCGATTGCCAGATGCCCAACGATCACCTGCACAGCCTGGGCGCCCGCGGCATACCCCGCAGCGTCTTCGCTGACTTCCTGCATAAACATCTGGACCAACCCAACGCTGGGCCGTGGGTTTCCTAGGCGACTTTCGCGCACGTGGCTTACACTTATTTCAAAGCTTATCCCGAGGGTTGATCATGACCGAGCTGGCGCGCTTGAAGTTCTATGCCACTCAAGCCCACTCATGCAGCTATCTGCCCGACGAGCAGGCCACCACGCTGTTCCTCGATCCCAGCCAGCCCATGGACGTGCATGTGTATGCCGACCTGTCCGAGATGGGCTTCCGGCGCAGCGGCGATCACCTGTATCGCCCCCATTGCCAGAACTGCAACGCGTGCGTGCCTGCGCGTATCCCGGTTGCGCAGTTTTCGCCCGACCGTAATCAGAAACGCATTCTCAAGCGCAACGCTGACCTGACAGTACACGCCACCAAACCCCAATACAGCGAAGAATATTTCGATCTCTACCAACGCTATATCGAGCAGCGTCATGCCGACGGCGATATGTATCCGCCCAGCCGCGACCAGTTTTCCACATTCCTGGTGCGTGACTTGCCTTTTTCGCGTTTCTACGAGTTCCGCCTCGACGGCCGCCTGCTGGCCGTAGCGGTGACCGACCTACTGCCCAACGGCCTCTCGGCGGTGTACACCTTCTATGAACCGACCGAAGAACGCCGCAGCCTCGGGCGCTTCGCCATCCTCTGGCAAATAGGCGAAGCGCTGCACCTGGAGCTGGAAGCGGTGTACCTCGGATACTGGATCAAGAACTGCAAAAAGATGAACTACAAGACCCAATATCGACCCATTGAGCTGCTGATTAATCAAAGATGGGTCACGCTTAACTAGAACCCCTTGGCTTGAACACCCTTTTTCGGGCACAATGCACGCCGCTTTTGCCTGGCGCAGTTGCACCGGGCCATTCACTGGATACCGAGGGCTTTACTGCATGTCGAAAGAAGACAGCTTCGAAATGGAAGGCACTGTCGTCGACACCCTGCCCAACACCATGTTTCGTGTGGAGTTGGAAAATGGGCACGTCGTAACCGCGCATATCTCCGGCAAGATGCGCAAGAACTACATTCGTATTCTTACCGGTGACAAAGTGCGCGTCGAGCTGACGCCCTATGACTTGAGCAAAGGGCGCATCACTTACCGCGCTCGCTAAGCAAGTCAATACAAAACGCCCGGTTATGCCGGGCGTTTTTGTGTGCGCAGGATTTAACAGTCGCCACTTGACCCTGTGGGAGCTGGCTTGCCTGCGATAGCGGTGGGCCAGTTAACGATGTGCGACTGAAGGACCGCCATCGCAGGCAAGCCAGCTCCCACAGTTGACGGTCACTGTCTCGTAAATCGTATTTCAGACAGCAAAAAGGCGCCTTTCGGCGCCTCTTGCAATGTTGCAGCTAACGATCAGGCCATTTCAGCCGTGGTCTCGAACTCGAAGGTCAGCTCGCCGTCCTTCAGGTCGATGTGTACCACGCCACCATGGTCGGAGAGTTCGCCGAACAGGATCTCTTCGGCCAGCGGCCGCTTGATCTTGTCCTGGATCAGACGCGCCATTGGGCGTGCGCCCATTGCCGCATCGTATCCGCCCTCTGCGATCCAACTGCGGGCCGCTTCCGTCACATCCAGCTGCACGCGCTTGTCTTCCAACTGCGCTTGAAGCTCGGTGAGGAACTTGTCCACCACGCTTTTGATGACCTCATGGCTGAGGCGACCAAACTGGATAATGGTGTCCAGGCGGTTGCGGAACTCCGGCGTGAAGCTCTTCTTGATCACTTCCATGGCATCGGAGGAGTGATCCTGATGCGTAAAGCCGATCGAAGCTCGCGCCGCGGTTTCGGCACCGGCGTTGGTGGTCATGATCACGATCACGTTGCGGAAGTCTGCCTTGCGCCCGTTGTTGTCGGTCAGGGTCCCGTGGTCCATGACCTGCAACAGCAGGTTGAAGACTTCCGGGTGAGCCTTTTCGATTTCATCGAGCAGCAATACGCAATGTGGCTGCTTGGTGATCGCCTCGGTCAACAGGCCGCCCTGGTCGAAACCGACATAGCCCGGAGGCGCACCGATCAAGCGCGATACAGTGTGGCGCTCCATGTACTCGGACATGTCGAAACGGACCAGTTCGATGCCCATGGCCTTGGCCAACTGGCGAGCCGCCTCGGTCTTGCCGACGCCGGTCGGGCCTGCGAACAGGAACGAACCGACTGGCTTGTCCGGCGACTTGAGGCCCGCACGCGACAACTTGATCGCCGTGGACAGCGAGTCGATGGCCGCATCCTGGCCAAACACAGTGAGCTTGAGGTCGCGCTCCAGGTTACGCAGCAACTCCTTGTCGGAACTGGTGACGTGTTTTGGTGGAATCCGCGCGATCTTGGCCACGATGTCCTCGACCTGAGGCACGTCGATGCGCTTCACGCGCTTCTCGACCGGCTGCAGGCGCTGGTAGGCACCCGCTTCGTCGATCACATCGATTGCCTTGTCAGGCATATGCCGGTCATTGATGTAGCGCGACGCCAGCTCAGCCGCCGCACGCAAGGCCTCATCGGTGTATTCGATGCCATGGTGCGCTTCAAAACGCCCCTTGAGCCCGCGCAGGATACCGATGGTGTCTTCAACCGACGGCTCGGACACGTCGACTTTCTGGAAGCGACGCGCCAGGGCACGGTCTTTTTCGAAGATGCCGCGGAATTCCTGGAACGTGGTCGAACCAATACAACGGATATCACCCGAGGACAGCAGTGGCTTGAGCAGGTTGGAAGCGTCCATCACCCCACCGGAAGCTGCACCGGCGCCAATGATGGTATGGATCTCGTCGATGAACAGGATGGCCTGCGGACGCTTTTTCAACTCACCGAGCAACGCCTTGAAGCGTTTCTCGAAATCGCCACGGTACTTGGTCCCGGCGAGCAACGCGCCCAGGTCAAGGGAATAGACGACACTGCTGGCCAGCAGGTCTGGCACCTGGTTGTCGACAATGCGCTTGGCCAGGCCTTCGGCAATCGCGGTCTTACCCACGCCCGCCTCGCCCACCAGCAACGGGTTGTTCTTGCGACGACGCGCAAGGATCTGCGCTACACGCTCAACCTCATGCTCACGCCCCACCAGCGGATCGATCCGCCCCTGGCGCGCCATTTCATTGAGGTTGCTGGCATAGGCATCCAGCGGATTGCTCGAAGAAGAAGACTCACCGCCCTCCTCGTCCTGCATATCCTGCTCACCCTCGGAATGATCGCCGTGCCCAGGCACTTTAGAGATACCGTGGGCGATGTAATTGACTACATCAATACGGGCAACGCTCTGCTGCTTGAGCAGGAACACGGCCTGGCTTTCCTGTTCGCTGAAAATTGCCACAAGCACGTTCGCGCCCGTGACTTCACGCTTACCGGAGCTCTGTACGTGGAACACAGCACGCTGCAATACCCGCTGGAACCCCAGGGTTGGCTGGGTTTCGCGGTCCTCGTCATGCACGGGGATCAGTGGCGTGGTGGAGTCGATAAACTCCTGCAGGTCGTGCTTGAGCTTGTCGAGGTTGGCGCCGCACGCACGTAGAACGGTGGCGGCAGCTTCGTTATCCAAAAGTGCCAGCAGCAGGTGTTCGACGGTCATGAATTCATGACGCTTCGAACGAGCCTCCTTGAAGGCAAGATTGAGGGTGACTTCGAGCTCGCGGTTTAACATAGCTTCACCTCATACCCAAGTGGTCGGCGTTAACCGTCCTTCTCGATTTCACAGAGTAGCGGATGCTGGCTTTCCCTGGCGTACTGGTTGACCTGCATGGCCTTTGTCTCGGCGATGTCGCGGGTAAACACTCCACATACTGCCCGTCCTTCTGTGTGAACGGCCAGCATTACCTTGGTCGCCAACTCGCGGTTCAGGTTAAAAAACACCTCGAGCACTTCGACGACGAAATCCATCGGTGTGTAGTCATCATTGAACAAAACCACCTTGTACATCGGCGGCGCCTGTAAAGCAGGCTTGGCCTCCTGGACAGCAATGCCTGCAGAACCGTCGTCGTCATGTTCCTGATCCGGGCGATCCTGATTGAATGTTAGTCGAATCTGGCTGTTTGCATGCATGGGAAAGAAAGGTTCGTCAGTGGTTCAATTACAGTGGTGGGGGCGACCTGTCAGAATTTCAACTCTGACTCTTGGGTCACCTTGACTATCGGCGAAACGGTGTTACAACAAATAGAGCCCACAGTGGGTAAAAAAGGTCCGCGCAGTCAACCTTATTTATTCGGGTTAGGACGGATAGACAGGATGATACTCCAGTGATGGAGTCTGGTGCAGAGGGATAAGGGAATGGCTAGTGGTAAGGTCAAGTGGTTCAACAATGCCAAGGGTTACGGCTTCATTAATGAAGACGGCAAGCAAGAAGACCTTTTTGCGCATTTCTCAGCGATCCAGGCGGATGGGTACAAAACGCTGAAGGCGGGTCAACCGGTATCCTTTGACATTACCCAGGGCCCAAAGGGCTTGCACGCGGTGAATATCAAAGGCATCACCACCACGCCTGCTGTAGAAAACGGCGCGGCGCACGGTCACAAATCAAGACAAGAAAAGCAAGCAGGCCTGACCAGCTTCTGAACAAAGCACTGAAAGCAAACCGGCCGCCCCGAATCATCAGGGCGGCCGGTTTTATCTACCTGTTTACATATGCTTGATCAACGCGTCACCAAAGCCCGACGACGACACCAACGTAGCGCCATCCATCAGACGCTCGAAGTCATAGGTCACGGTCTTGGCCGAAATCGCGCCATTGGTGCCCTTGATGATCAGATCCGCCGCCTCGACCCAACCCATATGCCGCAGCATCATTTCTGCCGACAGGATCAATGAACCAGGGTTGACCTGATCCTTGCCCGCATATTTAGGCGCAGTGCCGTGGGTGGCTTCAAACATTGCCACGGTGTCCGACAGGTTGGCTCCCGGCGCAATACCAATACCGCCCACTTCCGCCGCCAGGGCGTCGGACAGGTAATCGCCATTGAGATTGAGGGTCGCGATCACGTCATATTCGGCCGGGCGCAGCAGGATCTGCTGGAGCATGGCGTCGGCAATAGCATCTTTGACCACCACATTCTTGCCGGTCTTGGGGTTCTTGAACTGCATCCACGGCCCGCCATCGAGCAAGGTCGCACCGAACTCTTCCGCCGCCACCTCATAGGCCCACTCCTTGAAGGCACCCTCGGTGAACTTCATGATGTTGCCTTTGTGCACGATGGTCAGCGAGTCGCGGTCGTTATCCACCACATATTGCAGGGCCTTGCGCGCCAGGCGCTTGGTACCCTCTTTGGAGACCGGCTTGACGCCAATCCCGCAATCCTGGTCGAAACGGATCTTGGTAACGCCCATTTCTTCCTTGAGGAACTTGATCACCTTGATCGCTTCCGGCGAACCGGCCTTCCACTCGATGCCCGCGTAAATATCCTCGGAGTTCTCACGGAAGATGGTCATGTCCACGTCGCCTGGCTTTTTCACCGGGCTGGGCACGCCTTCGAACCAGCGCACCGGGCGCAGGCACACATACAGGTCGAGCTGCTGGCGCAGCGCCACGTTCAGCGAACGGATACCGCCACCGACCGGCGTTGTCAGCGGGCCCTTGATGGACACCACGTAATCCTTGACCGCATCCAGGGTTTCCTGGGGCAGCCAGGTGTCCTGGTCGTAGACTTGAGTGGCCTTTTCACCAGCGTACACCTCCATCCAGGAGATTTTGCGCTTGCCGCCGTAAGCCTTTTCAACAGCGGCATCGACCACCTTGATCATCACCGGGCTGATGTCGACGCCAATACCGTCTCCTTCGATGTAGGGGATGATCGGTTGGTCAGGAACATTGAGAGAATGGTCTGCATTGACGGTGATTTTGTCGCCGACTGCCGGAACCTGAATCTTCTTGTATCCCATGCTGAACTCCATCTATGGATTGAACATCTGGCTGCGTTCGAGCCTACTCCAGATAAATGGCGACTGAAACCTCACGCCATGCTCATTTGCATCGAAAACAGCACATTTGGTGGCCTACAAGCCTGAAAGCAAAGGGAAAAGCGCCAATCTTGAGCACATCTCACCACCCCACGCACCTGCGACCTTTAGACCAATGGACGAGCCCCCTTTTGTATGAAGGCTCAGCGTAAGCATAGCGACCTATGTATAATGCCGCCGCTGACCAAAGAGTCACGACGGCGGACCGCTCTAGAACGTAGCCTTTCGCCAGAAAGCCGGACTATTACCATAGCCCACCCGCTTGACGCTCGACTGATGCAAACCAACATCACCGCGAAGAAACTTCGACATTTCGCTCATGGATGACTTTGAACGAACGCGCTCTACCCGGCGCATCTCGAGTTTCTGCGCACGCTTTCAGCAAAGAAGAGAGTTAATCCGAATATGCCCACCCGCTCGAAGATCATCTACACCTTCACCGACGAAGCCCCAGCCCTCGCCACCTATTCACTGCTGCCTATCGTAGAGGCCTTCACCGCTTCCGCTGATATTGCCGTGGAAACCCGCGACATTTCCCTCGCCGGGCGCATCCTCGCAAGCTTCCCCGAGCAACTGGGCACCAAGGCCATCCCGGACCACCTCGCCGAACTGGGCGACCTGGCCGTTACGCCTGAAGCCAATATCATCAAGCTTCCCAACATCAGCGCCTCGACCCCGCAGCTGCAAGCCGCGATCAAGGAACTGCAGGCCCAGGGCTACGCCCTGCCGGACTACCCTGAAACCGTAACCACCGACGCGGAAAAAGAAACCCGTGCACGTTACGACAAGGTCAAGGGCAGCGCCGTGAACCCGGTACTGCGCGAAGGCAACTCCGACCGTCGCGCACCGCTGTCGGTCAAGAACTATGCACGCAAGCACCCGCACAAGATGGGCGCCTGGGCTGCCGACTCCAAGTCGCACATTGCCCACATGAACAACGGCGACTTCTACGGCAGCGAAAAAGCCGTGCAGATCGAAACCGCTGACGCGGTCAAAATTGCGCTGGTCGCAAAGGACGGCACCACCACCGTCCTGAAGGAAAAGACCAGCGTTCAGGCCGGCGAAATCATCGACACCGCCGTGCTGAGCAAGAAAGCCCTGCGCAGCTTCATCGCCGCTGAAATCGAAGACGCCAAGAAGCAAGGCGTGCTGTTGTCGGTTCACTTGAAAGCCACCATGATGAAGGTCTCCGACCCGATCATGTTCGGCCAGATCGCTGCCGAGTTCTATAAAGACGCCCTGGCCAAGCACGCGACCGTGCTGGAACAGATCGGCTTCAACCTGAACAACGGCATCGGCGACTTGTACGCTCGCATCAAGGCCCTGCCGGCCGACCAGCAAGCGCAGATCGAAGCCGACATCCAGGCGGTCTACGCCGTTCGCCCTGCCCTGGCGATGGTCAACTCCGACAAAGGCATCACCAACCTGCACGTGCCAAGCGACGTCATCGTCGACGCCTCGATGCCAGCGATGATCCGTGACTCCGGCAAGATGTGGGGCACCGACGGCCAGTTGCACGACACCAAGGCTGTGATCCCGGATCGCTGCTACGCCACCATCTACCAGGCGGTCATCGAAGACTGCAAGGCCAATGGCGCCTTCGACCCAACCACCATGGGCAGCGTGCCAAACGTTGGCCTGATGGCTAAGAAAGCCGAAGAGTACGGCTCCCACGACAAGACCTTCCAGATCAAGGCTGACGGCGTTGTCCGCGTCACCGACAGCCAGGGCAACCTGCTGATGGAACAGAACGTCGAAGCTGGCGACATCTTCCGCATGTGCCAGACCAAAGACGCTCCGATCCAGGACTGGGTCAAGCTCGCCGTCAACCGTGCCCGCGCCAGCAACACCCCGGCCATCTTCTGGCTGGACCCCCAGCGCGCCCACGATGGCGTAGTCGTCGAGAAAGTTCAGGCTTACCTGAAAGACCACAACACCGAAGGCCTGGACATCCGCATCATGGCCCCGGTCGATGCGATGAAGTTCACCCTGGAGCGCACCCGCAAGGGCCTGGACACCATCTCGGTGACCGGCAACGTACTGCGCGACTACCTGACCGACCTGTTCCCGATCATGGAACTGGGCACCAGCGCCAAGATGCTGTCGATCGTGCCGCTGATGAATGGCGGTGGCCTGTTCGAAACCGGCGCTGGCGGTTCGGCTCCAAAGCACGTGCAGCAACTGCTGGAAGAAAACTTCCTGCGCTGGGATTCCCTGGGCGAGTTCCTGGCCCTGGCCGCGTCCCTTGAGCATTTGGGTGTGACGTACAACAACCCGAAAGCCCTGGTACTGTCCAAGACCCTGGACCAGGCCACCGGCCAGTTCCTGGACAACAACAAGTCGCCATCGCGCAAGGTCGGCAACATCGACAACCGCGGCAGCCACTTCTACCTGGCGCTGTACTGGGCACAAGCCCTGGCCGCCCAGACCGAAGACACGGCACTGCAAGCGCAGTTTGGCGAACTGGCCAAAACCCTGGCCGAGAACGAAGCAACCATCGTTGCCGAACTCAACGCCGTACAGGGCAAGCCAGTGGACATCGGCGGCTACTACGCGCCGAACCCTGAGCTGACCAGCAAAGCCATGCGCCCGAGCAACACCCTCAATGCGGCGATTGCCAAGTTGAAGTAAGGTTGTAAGGATGCGAAGAAGCCCCGGCCCAGTGCCGGGGTTTCTGTTTCGGACTGCCACCGATTTAACTGAAGAAACCCAATAGAATGTGGGAGCTGGCTTGCCTGCGATAGCGGTGGGTCAGCTACTGAATAGCTTGCTGGTAGACCGTCATCGCAGGCAAGCCAGCTCCCACATTGCCCGCAATCCTGCCCGAAGACCGCGGGGCATCCCAAGAGACTTCCCATGACCTGGCAACCTCACATCACCGTCGCCACCATCGTCGAAGACAACGGCCGCTTCCTGATGGTCGAAGAACTCAAGGGCGGCCGCGCCGTGCTCAACCAGCCCGCCGGCCATCTGGACCCGAATGAAACCCTGACCGAAGCCGCCGTGCGCGAAACCCTGGAAGAAACCGGCTGGGACGTGGAAGCCACCGGCATCGTCGGCATCTACCTGTATACCGCCCCGAGCAATGGCGTGACCTACCAACGGGTCTGTTTTATCGCCAAGGCACTGAAACACCACCCGGATTATCAACTTGACGAAGGCATCCTGCGCGCCCGCTGGTTGACCCGTGACGAGCTGATGGCCGTGCGCGACGACTGGCGCAGCGAGCTGATCATCCGCTGCATCGATGATTATCTGGCCGGCCACAGGCACAGTCTCGAATTGATCCGCCCTTCTCTTTAGCCTTAGCGGCTCGGGCCTGATAGAATCGCGTCCTTTTTCAAGACACCCGTTGAAACCCTATGCGTGATCCAGCCCCTTCTGACACACAAAAGAAGCGCGTCATCGTCGGCATGTCCGGCGGCGTGGATTCTTCCGTTTCCGCCGTTCTGCTCATGGAGCAGGGTTATGAGGTGGAAGGCCTGTTCATGAAGAACTGGGAAGAAGACGATGGAACCGAATACTGCACCGCCATGGACGACCTGGCGGACGCGCAGGCCGTGTGCGACAAGATCGGCATCAAGCTGCACACCGCCAACTTCGCCGCCGAGTACTGGGACAACGTGTTCGAGCACTTCCTGGCCGAATACAAGGCCGGCCGCACGCCGAACCCGGACATCCTGTGTAACCGCGAAATCAAGTTCAAGGCCTTCCTCGACTACGCTATGATGCTCGGCGCCGACCTGATAGCTACCGGCCACTACGTGCGCCGTCGCGATATCGATGGCCGCACCGAACTGCTCAAGGGCCTGGACCCGAACAAGGACCAGAGCTACTTCCTGCACGCCGTGGGCGGTGAACAGATCGCCAAGACTCTGTTCCCGGTCGGCGAGCTGGAAAAACCCGAAGTGCGCAAGATTGCCGAGAAGCACGGCCTGGCCACCGCCAAGAAGAAAGACTCCACCGGCATTTGCTTTATCGGCGAGCGGCGCTTCAGCGATTTCCTCAAGCAATACCTGCCGGCGCAACCGGGCGAGATCAAGACCACCGAGGGTGAAGTGATCGGCCGCCACCATGGCTTGATGTACCACACCATCGGTCAACGCCAGGGCTTGGGCATCGGCGGTTTGAAGGACGCCGGTGAAGAGCCGTGGTACGTACTGGTCAAAGACCTGGAGAACAACGTGCTGGTGGTCGGCCAGGGCAACGAGCATCCGCTACTGTTCTCCGGCGCCCTGCTCGCTTCCGAGATTTATTGGGTCAACCCTATCGACCTGAGCACCCAGCGCCGCCTGACCGCCAAAGTGCGTTATCGCCAGAGCGACCAGCCCTGCACCCTGGAAAAGACCGCCACCGGCTACCGTGCCACCTTCGATGACCCGCAACGCGCGGTCACCCCTGGCCAGTCCGTGGTGTTCTATGACGGCGAAATCTGCCTGGGCGGCGGCGTGATTGAAGTCGCGCAAGCCTGGAGCGACCCGGCATGAGCCCGACCCAGGAGCAATTGACGGCCCTTGGCGGTGTCTTTCTCGCTGCGGTACTGGTGGACAAGATCGCCAAGACCGGCCAGGTCACTGAAGCCGGCCTGACCTGCATGCTCGGCAGCCTGCTGATCCGCGACCCCAAGGACACCCTTGAGGTTTACGGCGGCGACGACCTGGCCCTGCGTGAAGGCTATCGCGCCCTGATCGGCGCCCTGGAGCGCGACCCCAGTACTTTGCAGCGCGAGCCGTTGCGCTATGCCCTGTCGATGCTCGGCCTTGAGCGCCAGTTGGCCAAGCGCGACGACCTGCTGGACACCATCGGCAAGCGCCTGCCGCAGATCCAGTCCCAGGTAGAACACTTCGGCCCGGCCCACGAAAACGTGATCGCCGCCTGTGGTGCGCTGTACCAGGACACCTTGAGCACCCTGCGCCAGCGCATCCAGGTGCATGGCGACATGCGTAACCTGCAGCAACCCAACAACGCGTCGAAAATCCGCGCCCTGCTCCTGGCCGGTATTCGTTCGGCACGCTTGTGGCGCCAACTGGGCGGTCATCGCTGGCAGTTGGTGATCAGCCGACGCAAATTGCTCAAAGAGCTTTACCCGTTGATGCGCAACGAATAAGTCGCACCAGCAGGCTGTTTTCAAGCCATTACGCGTAATACGCCGGTCAGTTGGCGACGGACCGGCGGATTTTTTCATGTATGATACGCGCCCCATTTCGTTGCCCGACTGTCCGAGAACACCCCATGCAGCTCTCTTCGCTCACTGCGGTTTCCCCTGTTGACGGCCGCTACGCCGGCAAAACCCAGGCCCTGCGCCCTATTTTCAGCGAGTACGGCCTGATCCGTGCCCGTGTCCTGGTTGAAGTGCGCTGGCTCCAGCGCCTGGCCGCTCACCCCGCCATCAGCGAAGTGCCGGCGTTTTCCGCCGAGGCCAACGCTGTATTGAACACCCTGGCGGAAAACTTCTCCCTGGAGCACGCCGAGCGTGTGAAAGAGATCGAGCGCACCACCAACCACGACGTCAAAGCCATCGAATACCTGCTCAAAGAGCAAGCGGCCCAACTGCCGGAACTGGCCCAGGTCAGCGAGTTCATCCACTTTGCCTGCACCAGCGAGGACATCAACAACCTGTCCCACGCCCTGATGCTGCGCGAAGGCCGTGATGACGTGATGCTGCCGCTGATGCGCCAGACCGCCGAAGCCATCCGCGAGCTGGCGATCCGTTTCGCTGCCGTGCCAATGCTGTCGCGCACCCACGGCCAGCCGGCCTCGCCGACCACCCTGGGCAAAGAACTGGCCAACGTGGTGTACCGCCTGGAGCGCCAGATCGCCCAAGTCGCCGCCGTGCCATTGCTGGGCAAGATCAACGGCGCTGTAGGCAACTACAACGCCCACCTGTCGGCCTACCCTGAGATCGACTGGGAAGCCAACGCCCGCGCCTTCATCGAAGACGAATTGGGCCTGGGCTTCAACCCCTACACCACGCAGATCGAACCCCACGACTACATCGCCGAGCTGTTCGACGCGATTGCACGCTTCAACACCATCCTGATCGATTTCGATCGCGATATCTGGGGCTACATCTCCCTGGGCTACTTCAAGCAGCGCACTATTGCAGGCGAAATCGGTTCGTCGACCATGCCGCACAAGGTCAACCCGATCGACTTCGAAAACTCCGAAGGCAACCTGGGTATCGCCAACGCCCTGTTCCAGCACCTGGCCAGCAAGTTGCCGATCTCCCGCTGGCAGCGCGACCTGACCGACTCCACCGTACTGCGCAACCTCGGTGTCGGATTTGCCCACAGCGTGATCGCGTACGAAGCCAGCCTCAAAGGCATCAGCAAGCTGGAGCTCAACGAGCAGAAAATTGCCGCTGACCTGGACGCGTGCTGGGAAGTATTGGCCGAGCCGATCCAGACCGTAATGCGCCGCTACAACATCGAAAACCCCTACGAGAAGCTGAAAGAATTGACGCGCGGCAAGGGCATCAGCCCCGAAGCGCTGCAAACTTTCATCGACGGCCTGGACATGCCAGCCGCAGCCAAGGCCGAGCTGAAACTGCTCACCCCGGCCAACTACATCGGCAACGCTGTAGAACAAGCCAAGCGCATCTGATCCAAGCAAGCTCCTTTGAGACGCCCGGCCGCGCCGGGCGTTTTTATTCCTGTCTTAAAAGTGCTTTTTTTCAATAGGTTACACATGAATCCTGATATCCCTCTTCAACTTCTGGGCGGCATCACGGCACGGGAATTCCTGCGCGACTACTGGCAGAAAAAACCGCTGCTGATCCGCCAGGCCATCCCTGACTTCGAAAGCCCGATCGACGCCGACGAACTGGCAGGCCTGGCCCTGGAAGAAGAAGTCGAGTCGCGCCTGGTGATCGAACACGGCGAGCGCCCGTGGGAACTGCGTCGCGGCCCGTTCGCCGAAGACGCTTTCAGCACCCTGCCCGAGCGCGAGTGGACCCTGCTGGTGCAGGCAGTCGACCAGTTCGTGCCGGAGGTGGCTGAGCTGCTGGAGCACTTCCGCTTCCTGCCGAGCTGGCGTATCGATGATGTGATGATCAGCTTCGCCGCGCCGGGTGGCAGCGTCGGTCCGCATTTCGATAACTACGATGTGTTCCTGCTGCAAGCCCAGGGCAAGCGCAACTGGAAGATCGGCCAGATGTGCAATTCCGAAAGCCCGTTGCTGCAACACGCCGACCTGCGCATCCTCGCCGAATTCGAAGAAAGCGCCGAATGGGTGCTCGAACCGGGCGACATGCTCTACCTGCCCCCGCGCCTGGCCCATTTCGGTATTGCCGAAGACGACTGCATGACCTATTCCGTAGGTTTCCGTGCACCGAGCGCCGCTGAAGTGCTGACCCACTTCACCGACTTCCTCAGCCAGTACCTGACCGACGAAGAGCGCTACACCGACGCCGACGCCCAGCCGGTCAGCGACCCACACCAGATCCAGGGCGACGCACTGGACCGCCTCAAGGGCCTGCTCGCCGAGCACATGAGCGATGAGCGCATGCTGCTGACCTGGTTCGGCCAGTTCATGACCGAGCCACGCTACCCGGAACTGGTGGCCGGTGAAGAGTTGGGCGAAGAAGACTTCATCAACAGCCTGCAAGACGGCGCGATCTTGGTGCGCAACCCGAGCGCACGCCTGGCCTGGTCCGAAGTGGATGACGACGTACTGCTGTTCGCCAGCGGCCAGAGCCGTTACCTGCCGGGCAAACTGCGTGAACTGTTGAAGCTGGTGTGCTCGGCCGATGCACTGCACAGCGAAAACCTGGGCGAGTGGCTGGCCGACGAAGACGGTCGCGACCTACTGTGCGAACTGGTCAAGCAAGGCAGCCTGGGGTTCGCGGATGAATAAAATTCACGTAAGTGTCGCGGACTGGCGAAAGGATATCGACGAGATTCGGCGCATTCGTGAAGCGGTATTCATCGCTGAACAATCGGTCCCGCCTGAATTGGAGTGGGACGCGGACGATGCCGGCGCCATGCATTTTCTTGCATACGAAGGCGACTTCCCGATTGGCACCGCTCGATTGCTGCCCAGCGGCGAGATCGGTCGGGTATCGGTGCTCAAGGACTGGCGCGGACTGAAAGTCGGCGACAAGCTGATGGAAGCAGTAATTGGCGAGGCCGTGAAACGCGGCCAGACCAGGCAATTCCTGAGTGCGCAGGTGTATGCGGCACCGTTCTATGAGCGACTGGGTTTCAAGATCGTCAGCGATGAGTTTCTTGAGGTCGGGATTCCGCATGTGGATATGGTGCGCGAGGGCTGATTCAAGCCCGCATCGCCTTTATCGCAGGCAAGCCAGCCCCCACAGCTGACCGAGCACATCCCTGGAATACGCTCAAGTGTGGGAGCTGGCTTGCCTGCGATAGCTATTTCAACAACACCACAAAATGCCCTGCCTGCCAGGGCATTTTGCCGTCTACGATTCAACTTGCGACCCACCAGGCCGACAAACTGGCACTATCAAGCAAATGACTCGCAGAGATAACGGACATGTCCCTACGCACCCTGCTCACCGCCCTCGTGATGACCGTCAGCGCTTGCGCCATGGCCGCCACTGAAGTCGTCAACCTGAACAACCGCACCAGCGCCGACCTGCTGCCCGTGGCGCAGAACTTCATTGGCAAGGACGGCACCGTCAGCGCCTACGGCAACCAGCTTATCGTTAACGCTGAGCCCGCCAGGATCGAGGGCTTGCGCGCACTGCTCGGCCAATTGGATACACCGGCCAAACGCCTGCTAATCACCGTCGATACCAACGAGAACAACCAACAGAACAGCGGTGACAGCCAGACCCGCATCATCAGCTACGGCACTGCCAGCCGCGACGGTGGCGTGCAGCAGATCCAGGCCAGCGAAGGCGTGCCCGCGCTGATCCAGGTCGGCCAGAGTGTACCGCTGACCACCACGCAACAGGATAGCTATGGCCGCCTGCAAAACCAGACCCAGTATCGCAACGTCACCCAGGGTTTTTACGTGACCGCCAGCGTCACCGGCGAGACCGTCCACTTGGCCATCAGTACCAACCGTGACCGCATGAGCCAGGAACGTCCCGATGTAGTGAACGTGCAAAGCACCGACACAACCGTCAGCGGCCGCCTGGGCGAATGGATCCCCCTGGCCGGCATCAATCGTGAAACCCAGGCGGACAAATCCTCTACAACCCGCAGCTACTCTACTCAGGGCCGCGATGACCTGACTTTGCGGGTCAAGGTCGACACCCTGAACTGAGGCACCAAAAACTGACTGGCAAGTCGCATTAGACCAAAGATGTAGTGCCTGAAAAAAAGCACTACAAACCATTTGACGAGCCAAAAAAGCATGGGCATGATGGCCTCGCTCCCGCTAATCAGGGGCCCTGGCAAGGGCCTTCGGATCGCCGCTCTAAGCTACCCACCTGAGCCGATTCGTGTCTGTACCGCCCACAAGGTGTGTTTGACGTTGGTTGCGACTGGAACGAAGTTGTCCCGAGGGACGGAAGCCAACCAGGTAACCCGGCTACACACTGATGGATCGTACAAAGGCCCACGACGCCCGAAGACCGTTCGCAGTTTGCCCTTACCTGCTCAACTCCCCCTTGAGCCCCATCGTTCATACCGTCGCCTACCTCCGTCAGATTTGACTTGAACACCAAAGCTTCTGGTCAGCGAGCAACCCTACCCAGGCAACGAATGCCGGGCTGGCAAACGGATACTTCAAACAAGACGCGACGAGGTTTTTCCCCATGGCACTGACACGCGAACAGCAAATTGCAGCCCTTGAAAAAGACTGGGCTGAAAACCCACGCTGGAAAGGCGTGACCCGCGCTTATTCCGCTGCTGACGTCGTCCGCCTGCGTGGCTCGGTCCAACCTGAGCACACCTTTGCAAAACTCGGCGCCGAGAAGCTGTGGAACCTGGTCACCCAAGGTGCCAAGCCTTCTTTCCGTCCCGACAAAGATTTCGTCAACTGCATGGGCGCCCTCACTGGCGGCCAGGCAGTCCAGCAGGTAAAAGCCGGTATCCAGGCGATCTACCTGTCCGGCTGGCAAGTGGCAGCGGACAACAACTCCGCTGAATCCATGTACCCCGACCAATCGCTGTACCCGGTGGACTCGGTGCCAACCGTGGTCAAGCGCATCAACAACTCGTTCCGTCGTGCCGACCAGATCCAGTGGAAAGCCGGCAAGAACCCAGGCGATGAAGGCTACATCGACTACTTCGCGCCAATCGTGGCTGATGCCGAGGCCGGTTTCGGCGGCGTACTCAACGCCTACGAGCTGATGAAGAGCATGATCGAAGCAGGCGCTGCCGGCGTGCACTTCGAAGACCAGCTTGCGTCAGTGAAGAAATGCGGCCACATGGGCGGCAAGGTACTGGTACCGACCCAGGAAGCCGTGCAGAAGCTGACCGCTGCCCGCCTGGCCGCTGACGTTGCCGGCACACCGACCATCATCCTGGCCCGTACCGACGCCAACGCGGCAGACTTGCTGACCTCGGACTGCGACCCGTACGACCAACCATTCGTTACCGGCGAGCGTACCCAGGAAGGCTTCTATAAAGTGCGCGCCGGCCTCGACCAGGCAATCGCCCGCGGCCTGGCCTACGCGCCGTACGCCGACCTGATCTGGTGCGAAACCGCCAAGCCGGACCTGGACGAAGCCCGTCGCTTCGCCGAAGCGATCAAGAAGGAATACCCGGACCAACTGCTGTCCTACAACTGCTCGCCTTCCTTCAACTGGAAGAAGAACCTGGACGACGCGACCATCGCCAAGTTCCAGCGCGAACTGTCGGCAATGGGCTACAAGCACCAGTTCATCACCCTGGCCGGCATTCACAACATGTGGCACAGCATGTTCAACCTGGCGCACGACTACGCCCGCAACGACATGACGGCCTACGTGAAGCTGCAGGAGCAGGAATTCGCTGACGCCGCCAAAGGCTACACCTTCGTGGCGCACCAGCAGGAAGTGGGCACCGGTTACTTCGACGACATGACCACCGTGATCCAGGGCGGCACCTCGTCCGTGACCGCGCTGACCGGTTCGACCGAAGAAGAGCAGTTCCACTAAGTACCGCGTACACGGCCACTGCGGCCCCACGGAAGACCTAACAGCAGTGCCGCGCAACAATCACGCCCCGACTGGTTCGGGGCGTTTTTTTGCCTAGGAATCACCGAAAATCAATGGTGGGGGCTGGCTTGCCTGCGATGGCGGTGGGTCAGAGGCAGGTGTTTCAGCTGATCCGCCGCCATCGCAGGCAAGCCAGCTCCCACATTGACCGCGCCCTATCCATAGTTTTTTGCTAAAAACATTGATCCAGAGCGGTATCCGCGCACATCCGATCGGTTAAAAGAACCGTTGCGACAACTAAGCGACACTCAAGCAAGTAACGGTAACTTCCCGCGCCACATGAGAAACACTCGCTTACACCCCTCGCAAACAATATTCATTATCATTTGGCATCCGAAAACTTCGTTACCGCTTAAACAAAACATAATTGATGAAAAGCCCGCTAATGCCCACACCACAAGGGCTACAGCCCCAAGAAGGTGCACTATGTGCTTATTCCACCGAATAATTTCGCCCTGGGAATTTTACTTGCCCGGTGTTTAGCCATAAAATCACCGCGATTGATTGCAGTGCGACATATCGTCACTGCATCGTTACTTTTTCGAGCTCAGAGACCTTTGCTCTCTGTTAAGGATTTCCAGCATGACCGACGCGACAGGACTCATGGCCCACAACTGGGGCTTTGCCATTTTCCTTCTCGGTGTTGTAGGCCTCTGCGCCTTCATGCTCGGCGTGTCCAGCCTCCTCGGGTCAAAAGCCTGGGGCCGCAGCAAAAACGAACCGTTCGAATCCGGCATGCTGCCTACAGGTGGCGCCCGCTTGCGGCTCTCAGCCAAATTCTATCTGGTCGCGATGTTGTTCGTGATCTTCGATATCGAAGCCCTCTTTCTCTTTGCATGGTCTGTGTCCGTCCGCGAAAGCGGCTGGACCGGATTCGTCGAAGCTCTCGTTTTCATAGCAATTCTGTTGGCAGGTCTTGTCTACCTGTTCCGAGTGGGCGCCCTTGACTGGGCTCCGGAAGCTCGTCGCAAGCGGCAAGCGAAGCTGAAACAATGAGGCTTTGGCAATGCAATACAATCTCACCAGGATCGACCCGGATGCTCCTAACGAGCAGTACCCCATCGGCGAACGAGAAACCGTTTCCGACCCGTTAGAAGACCAAGTCCACAAAAACATCTACATGGGCAAGCTGGAAGACGTGCTGAGTGGCGCGGTCAACTGGGGGCGTAAAAACTCCCTGTGGCCGTACAACTTCGGCCTTTCGTGCTGCTACGTGGAAATGACCACCGCCTTCACGGCGCCCCACGACATCGCGCGCTTTGGCGCCGAAGTTATCCGGGCCTCGCCGCGCCAGGCGGATTTCATGGTTATCGCCGGTACCTGCTTTATCAAGATGGCGCCGATCATCCAGCGTCTCTATGAGCAAATGCTCGAGCCGAAATGGGTTATCTCCATGGGTTCGTGCGCCAACTCCGGTGGCATGTACGACATCTACTCGGTCGTTCAAGGGGTGGACAAGTTCCTGCCCGTGGACGTCTACGTGCCTGGCTGCCCGCCCCGTCCCGAAGCGTTCCTGCAAGGCTTGATGTTGTTGCAGGAATCGATTGGCAAGGAGCGTCGCCCACTGTCCTGGGTGGTCGGTGATCAAGGCGTTTATCGCGCCGAGATGCCGTCTCAAAAGGAACAGCGCCGCGAACAGCGAATCGCAGTCACCAACCTGCGCAGCCCCGACGAAGTCTGATCCAGCACCGCTTCTTTTATAGAACGAAAACCTGGCTTCATTCTTTACGTTGACCGAAAGCGATAAAAAACCATGACTACAGGCAGTGCTCTGTACATCCCGCCTTACAAGGCAGACGACCAGGATGTGGTTGTCGAACTCAATAACCGTTTTGGCCCTGACGCCTTCACCGCCCAGGCCACACGCACCGGTATGCCGGTGCTGTGGGTGGCGCGTGCCAGGCTCGTCGAAGTCCTGACCTTCCTGCGCAACCTGCCCAAGCCGTACGTCATGCTCTATGACCTGCATGGCGTGGACGAGCGTCTGCGCACCAAGCGCCAGGGCCTGCCGAGCGGCGCCGATTTCACCGTGTTCTACCACCTGATGTCGCTGGAACGTAACAGCGACGTGATGATCAAGGTCGCGCTGAGCGAGAGCGACCTGAGCATCCCGACAGTCACCGGTATCTGGCCGAACGCCAGCTGGTACGAGCGTGAAGTCTGGGACATGTTCGGTATCGACTTCCCGGGCCACCCGCACCTGACGCGCATCATGATGCCGCCGACCTGGGAAGGTCACCCGCTGCGCAAGGACTTCCCTGCCCGCGCCACCGAATTCGACCCGTTCAGCCTCAACCTGGCCAAGCAGCAGCTAGAAGAAGAGGCGGCGCGCTTCCGCCCCGAAGACTGGGGCATGAAGCGTTCCGGCACCAACGAGGACTACATGTTCCTCAACCTGGGCCCGAACCACCCTTCGGCTCACGGTGCCTTCCGTATCATCCTGCAACTGGACGGCGAAGAGATCGTCGACTGCGTCCCGGACATCGGTTACCACCACCGTGGCGCCGAGAAGATGGCCGAGCGCCAGTCCTGGCACAGCTTCATCCCGTACACCGACCGTATCGACTACCTCGGCGGCGTGATGAACAACCTGCCGTACGTGCTCTCGGTCGAGAAGCTGGCCGGCATCAAGGTGCCGGACCGCGTCGACACCATCCGCATCATGATGGCCGAGTTCTTCCGCATCACCAGCCACCTGCTGTTCCTGGGTACCTATATCCAGGACGTCGGCGCCATGACCCCGGTGTTCTTCACCTTCACCGACCGTCAGCGCGCCTACAAGGTCATCGAAGCCATCACCGGTTTCCGCCTGCACCCGGCCTGGTACCGCATCGGCGGCGTGGCCCACGACCTGCCGAACGGCTGGGAACGCCTGGTCAAGGAATTCATCGACTGGATGCCCAAGCGCCTGGACGAGTACCAGAAAGCCGCCCTGGACAACAGCATCCTCAAAGGCCGCACCATCGGCGTCGCGCAGTACAACACCAAAGAGGCCCTGGAATGGGGCGTCACCGGTGCTGGCCTGCGTTCCACCGGTTGCGACTTCGACCTGCGTAAAGCGCGCCCGTACTCCGGCTACGAGAACTTCGAGTTCGAAGTACCGCTGGCGGCCAATGGCGATGCCTACGACCGTTGCATCGTGCGCGTCGAAGAAATGCGCCAGAGCCTGAAGATCATCGAGCAGTGCATGCGCAACATGCCGGCCGGCCCGTACAAGGCGGATCACCCGCTGACCACGCCGCCGCCCAAAGAGCGCACGCTGCAACACATCGAAACCCTCATCACGCACTTCCTGCAGGTTTCGTGGGGCCCGGTGATGCCGGCCAACGAATCCTTCCAGATGATCGAAGCGACCAAGGGTATCAACAGTTATTACCTGACGAGCGATGGCGGCACCATGAGCTACCGCACCCGGATTCGTACCCCAAGTTTTGCCCACTTGCAGCAGATCCCTTCGGTGATCAAAGGCGAGATGGTCGCGGACTTGATTGCGTACCTGGGTAGTATCGATTTCGTTATGGCCGACGTGGACCGCTAAGCATGAACAGCACGCTTATCCAGACAGACCGTTTCACCTTGAGTGAAACCGAGCGCTCGGCCATCGAGCACGAGCTGCATCACTACGAAGACCCGCGCGCGGCGTCTATCGAAGCCCTGAAGATCGTCCAGAAGGAACGTGGCTGGGTGCCAGACGGCGCCCTCTACGCCATCGGCGAGATCCTCGGCATCCCCGCCAGTGACGTTGAAGGCGTGGCGACGTTCTACAGCCAGATCTTCCGCCAGCCGGTTGGCCGCCACATCATTCGCGTGTGCGACAGCATGGTCTGCTACATCGGTGGCCATGAGTCGGTGGTCAGCGAGATCCAGAACAAGCTGGGCATCGGCCTCGGCCAGACCACCCCGGACGGCCGCTTCACGCTGCTGCCGGTGTGCTGCCTGGGCAACTGCGACAAGGCGCCGGCGTTGATGATCGACGACGACACATTCGGTGACGTGCAGCCCGCTGGCGTCACCCAATTGCTCGAGGGCTACCCATGACCCTGACTTCCTTCGGCCCGGCCAACCTGATCAAGCGTTCGGCCGAGACTCACCCGCTGACTTGGCGCCTGCGTGACGACGGCGAGCCGGTATGGCTTGACGAATACCAGGCCAAGAACGGTTACGCCGCAGCGCGCAAAGCCTTCGCCGACATGGCCCAGGACGATATCGTCCAGACCGTGAAAGACGCCGGCCTCAAGGGTCGCGGCGGTGCAGGCTTCCCCACCGGCGTGAAGTGGGGCCTGATGCCCAAAGACGAATCCATCAATATCCGCTACCTGCTGTGCAACGCGGATGAAATGGAGCCGAACACCTGGAAAGACCGCATGCTGATGGAGCAACTGCCCCATCTGCTGATCGAAGGCATGCTGATCAGCGCCCGTGCGTTGAAAACCTACCGTGGCTACATCTTCCTGCGTGGCGAGTACACCACCGCCGCCAAGCACCTCAACCGTGCCGTGGAAGAAGCCAAGGCCGCAGGCCTGCTGGGCAAGAACATCCTCGGTTCCGGTTTCGACTTCGAACTGTTCGTGCACACCGGGGCCGGGCGTTATATCTGCGGCGAAGAAACCGCACTGATCAACTCCCTCGAAGGCCGCCGCGCCAACCCACGCTCCAAGCCGCCCTTCCCCGCCGCCGTGGGCGTGTGGGGCAAGCCGACCTGCGTGAACAACGTCGAGACCCTGTGCAACGTGCCGGCGATCATCGCCGACGGCGTGGACTGGTACAAATCCCTGGCCCGCGAAGGCAGCGAAGACATGGGCACCAAGCTCATGGGTTTCTCCGGCAAGGTCAAGAACCCTGGCCTGTGGGAACTGCCGTTTGGCGTGACCGCGCGCGAGCTGTTCGAGGACTACGCCGGCGGCATGCGCGACGGCTACACCTTGAAAGCCTGGCAGCCAGGTGGCGCCGGCACCGGTTTCCTGCTCCCTGAGCATCTGGATGCACAAATGTATGCCGGCGGCATCGGCAAGGTGGGCACCCGCATGGGTACCGGCCTGGCGATGGCGGTGGACAACACGGTGAACATGGTCTCGTTGCTGCGCAACATGGAGCAGTTCTTCGCCCGCGAGTCCTGCGGTTTCTGCACCCCCTGCCGCGACGGTTTGCCGTGGAGCGTCAAGCTGCTGATGGCCCTGGAAAATGGCGAAGGCCGCGAGGGTGATATCGAAACCCTGCTGGGCCTGGTCGGTTTCCTCGGCCCAGGCAAGACTTTCTGTGCTCACGCACCGGGCGCCGTGGAGCCATTGGGCAGCGCAATCAAATACTTCCGCTCGGAGTTCGAAGCCGGCATCGCGCCCACCAGCGCCGCCGTCCCGCCTCTGGCAAAGCCGATCGTAGTCGGCGCGTAACGCTTAAACAGGCGAAGGGTCCGTGCCCTTCGCCTGCTCATGTGCTGACGCCTTCAAGGCTGTGTAGATGCACATGAATAACAAGATTCCATTAGCCACGCCCGCTGACAACGGGCCAACGAAGAACTTTGAACCATGGCCACTATCCACGTAGACGGCAAAGCGCTCGAAGTCGATGGGGCGGACAACCTGTTACAGGCATGTCTGTCACTCGGCCTCGACATCCCGTATTTCTGCTGGCACCCCGCTCTCGGTAGCGTCGGTGCCTGTCGCCAGTGTGCGGTCAAGCAATACACAGACGAAAACGACACCCGTGGTCGTATCGTCATGTCCTGCATGACCCCAGCCACCGACAACACCTGGATCTCCATCGACGATGAAGAATCCAAGGCGTTCCGCGCCAGCGTTGTCGAATGGCTGATGACCAACCACCCCCACGACTGCCCGGTCTGTGAGGAAGGCGGTCACTGCCACCTGCAAGACATGACGGTGATGACTGGCCACAACGAGCGCCGTTATCGCTTCACCAAGCGTACCCACCAGAACCAGGACCTCGGCCCGTTCATTTCCCACGAAATGAACCGCTGCATCGCCTGCTACCGCTGCGTGCGCTTCTACAAGGACTACGCCGGCGGCACCGACCTGGGCGTATTCGGCGCCCACGACAACGTGTACTTCGGTCGCGTTGAAGACGGCGTGCTCGAAAGCGAATTCTCCGGCAACCTCACCGAGGTCTGCCCCACCGGTGTGTTCACCGACAAGACCCACTCCGAGCGCTACAACCGCAAGTGGGACATGCAGTTCGCACCGAGCATCTGCCATGGCTGCTCCAGCGGTTGCAACATCTCGCCGGGCGAGCGCTACGGTGAATTGCGCCGTATCGAAAACCGCTTCAACGGTTCGGTCAACCAGTACTTCCTGTGCGACCGTGGCCGCTTCGGCTATGGCTACGTAAACCGCGAAGACCGTCCGCGCCAGCCGCTGCTGGCCGATGGCGCCAAGCTGAGCCTGGACGCCGCGCTGGATAAAGCCGCCGACCTGTTGCGCGGGCGCACTATCGTCGGTATCGGTTCGCCACGTGCCAGCCTCGAAAGCAACTTCGCCTTGCGTGAACTGGTGGGTGCCGAGCACTTCTACTGCGGTATCGAAGCGGGCGAGCTGGAGCGCATCCGCCTGGTCCTGCAAGTGCTGAACGACAGCCCGCTGCCAGTGCCGAACATGCGCGACATCGAAGACCACGATGCGATCTTCGTACTCGGTGAAGACCTGACCCAGACCGCTGCACGCATCGCGCTGTCGCTGCGTCAGTCGGTCAAAGGCAAGGCCGAAGAAATGGCCGACGCCATGCGCGTACAGCCTTGGCTTGACGCCGCCGTGAAGAACATCGGCCAGCACGCGCTGAACCCGCTGTTTATCGCTTCCCTGGCTGAAACCAAGCTCGACGACATCGCTGAAGAATGCGTACACGCCGCGCCGGACGACCTGGCGCGCCTCGGTTTCGCCGTGGCCCACGCCCTCGACGCCAGCGCACCCGCCGTTGAAGGCCTGGACGCTGAAGCTGTCGAGTTGGCTCAGCGCATTGCCGACGCCCTGCTGGCGGCCAAGCGCCCGCTGATCATTGCCGGTACCTCGTTGGGTTCCAAGGCGCTGATCGAAGCCGCCGCCAACATCGCCAAGGCCCTTAAGCTGCGCGACAAAAATGGCTCCATCAGCCTGGTGGTGCCGGAAGCCAACAGCCTGGGCCTGGCAATGCTCGGTGGCGAGTCCGTGGACGCGGCGCTGCAAGCGGTGATCGACGGCAACGCCGACGCCATCGTGGTGCTGGAAAACGACCTGTACACCCGCACCGCTGCCGCCAAGGTTGACGCGGCACTGGATGCTGCCAAGGTGCTGATCGTCGCCGACCACCAGAAGACCGCCACCAGCGACCGCGCCGACCTGGTACTGCCAGCCGCCACCTTCGCCGAAGGCGACGGCACACTGGTCAGCCAGGAAGGCCGCGCCCAGCGCTTCTTCCAGGTGTTCGATCCGAAGTACATGGACGCCAGCATCCTGGTGCACGAAGGCTGGCGCTGGCTGCATGCCCTGCGCGCCACCCTGCTGAACCAGCCGATCGACTGGACCCAACTCGACCACGTGACCGCTGCCACCGCCGCCAGCGCGCCGCAGCTTGCTCGTATCGTGGATGCCGCGCCTTCTGCCGCGTTCCGCATCAAGGGCCTGAAACTGGCACGTGAGCCGCTGCGTTACTCCGGTCGTACCGCCATGCGTGCTGACATCAGCGTGCACGAGCCACGTACCCCGCAAGACAACGACACCGCGTTTGCCTTCTCCATGGAAGGTTATTCGGGTTCGGCCGAACCCCGTCAGCAGGTGCCGTTTGCCTGGTCGCCGGGCTGGAACTCGCCGCAAGCCTGGAACAAGTTCCAGGACGAAGTCGGTGGTCACATCCGCGCTGGCGACCCGGGCACTCGCCTGATCGAAACCAGCGGTGACTCGCTGAACTGGTTCGCTGCGGTACCGCGTCCGTTCAACCCGGCGCCGGGCACCTGGCAAGTCGTGCCGTTCTTCCACCTGTTCGGCAGCGAAGAAACTTCTTCCAAGGCCGCGCCGGTTCAAGAGCGCATTCCTGCCGCCTATGTGTCCGTGGCCAAGTCCGAAGCCGACCGCCTGGGCGTCAACGACGGTGCCCTGCTCAGCCTCAACGTGGCCGGCCAGACCTTGCGTCTGCCGCTGCGTATCAACGATGAGTTGGGTGCCGGCCTGGTTGCACTGCCTAAAGGCATCGCCGGTATTCCGCCTGCCATTTTCGGCAAAACCGTTGACGGTCTGCAGGAGGCAGCGCAATGACTTGGTTCACGCCGGAAGTAATTGACGTGATCATCTCGGTGGTCAAGGCCATCGTGATCCTGTTGGCCGTGGTCGTCGCGGGCGCCCTGCTCAGCTTCGTCGAACGTCGCCTGCTGGGCTGGTGGCAGGACCGTTACGGTCCGAACCGCGTTGGCCCGTTCGGCATGTTCCAGATCGCTGCCGACATGCTGAAAATGTTCTTCAAGGAAGACTGGACCCCGCCGTTTGCCGACAAGGTGATCTTCACCCTGGCACCGGTGGTAGCCATGAGCGCCTTGCTGATTGCGTTTGCGATCATCCCGATCACCCCGACCTGGGGCGTGGCGGACCTGAACATCGGTTTGCTGTTCTTCTTCGCCATGGCCGGTTTGTCGGTATACGCGGTGCTGTTCGCCGGTTGGTCGAGCAACAACAAGTTCGCCCTGCTGGGCAGCTTGCGTGCCTCGGCCCAAACCGTATCCTATGAAGTGTTCATGGGGTTGGCACTGATGGGCATCGTGGTGCAGGTTGGCTCGTTCAACATGCGCGACATCGTCGAGTACCAGGCGCAGAACCTGTGGTTCATCATTCCGCAGTTCTTTGGCTTCTGCACCTTCTTCATCGCTGGCGTGGCCGTGACTCACCGTCACCCGTTCGACCAGCCGGAAGCGGAACAGGAACTGGCCGACGGTTACCACATTGAATATGCCGGCATGAAGTGGGGCATGTTCTTCGTCGGTGAGTACATCGGCATCATCTTGATCTCGGCCCTGCTGGTCACGCTGTTCTTCGGCGGCTGGCACGGTCCGTTTGGCATCCTGCCGCAGTTGGCCTTCTTCTGGTTCTTCCTGAAGACCGCGTTCTTCATCATGCTGTTCATCCTGCTGCGCGCCTCGATTCCGCGCCCGCGCTATGACCAGGTGATGGATTTCAGCTGGAGATTCTGCCTGCCGCTGACCCTGATCAATTTGCTGGTGACGGCTGCCGTCGTGTTGTTGAACACGCCAGCTGCCGCGGTTCAGTGAGGATTTGACCCATGTTCAAATATATTGGCGACATCGTTAAGGGTACCGGTACCCAGTTGCGAAGCCTGGTGATGGTGTTCGGTCACGGCTTTCGCAAACGCGACACCCTGCAATACCCCGAAGAAGCGGTGTACCTGCCGCCGCGCTATCGCGGCCGCATCGTACTGACCCGCGACCCCGACGGCGAAGAGCGTTGCGTAGCCTGCAACCTGTGCGCCGTGGCGTGCCCGGTGGGTTGCATTTCCCTGCAGAAAGCTGAAACCGAAGATGGTCGCTGGTACCCGGACTTCTTCCGCATCAACTTCTCGCGCTGCATTTTCTGCGGCCTCTGCGAGGAAGCTTGCCCGACCACCGCGATCCAGCTGACGCCGGATTTCGAGATGGCCGAGTTCAAACGTCAGGACCTGGTGTACGAGAAAGAAGATCTTTTGATCTCTGGTCCCGGTAAAAACCCTGATTACAACTTCTATCGTGTTGCAGGTATGGCCGTTGCCGGTAAGCCAAAAGGCGCCGCACAAAACGAAGCCGAGCCGATCAACGTGAAGAGCTTGCTGCCTTAAGGAAGAAAGATGGAATTCGCTTTCTATTTCGCATCGGGTATTGCAGTGGTGTCCACGCTTCGCGTGATCACCAACACTAACCCCGTGCACGCCCTGCTCTACCTGATCATTTCGCTGATCGCCGTGGCCATGACCTTTTTCAGCCTCGGCGCACCGTTCGCCGGTGTGCTGGAAGTGATCGCCTACGCCGGCGCCATCATGGTGCTGTTCGTGTTTGTGGTGATGATGCTCAACCTGGGGCCGGCTTCGGTCGCCCAGGAGCGCGTCTGGCTCAAGCCCGGCATCTGGCTCGGCCCGGTTGTCCTCGCAGCCCTGCTGCTGGGTGAACTGCTGTATGTGCTGTTCGCTCACCAGAGCGGCCAGGCCATCGGCCACACCACCGTAGACGCGAAAGCCGTGGGCATCAGCCTGTTCGGCCCGTACCTGCTGGTGGTCGAACTGGCTTCGATGCTGCTGCTCGCCGCAGCCATCACTGCCTTCCACTTGGGCCGCAACGAAGCCAAGGAGCAATGACGATGCCTGCTATCCCTTTGGAGCATGGTCTGGCGGTCGCCGGCATCCTGTTCTGCCTTGGCCTGGTCGGCCTGATGGTTCGCCGTAACATTCTGTTCGTGTTGATGAGCCTGGAAATCATGATGAACGCTGCGGCACTGGCGTTCATCGTGGCAGGCGCACGTTGGGGCCAGCCGGATGGACAAGTGATGTTCATCCTGGTGATCAGCCTGGCAGCCGCCGAAGCCAGTATTGGCCTGGCGATCCTGCTGCAGCTGTATCGTCGCTTCCACACGCTTGATATCGACGCTGCCAGTGAGATGCGCGGATGAACATGATCTTTCTGACTTTCGTATTCCCCCTGATCGGTTTCCTGCTGCTGTCGTTCTCTCGCGGACGCTGGTCGGAAAACCTCTCGGCCCTGATCGGCGTGGGCTCCATCGGCCTGTCGGCCATCGTGGCCGCCTATGTCATCTGGCAATTCAACGTGACGCCGCCAGAAGGCGGTCACTACACCCTGGTGCTGTGGCAGTGGATGGCGGTCGAGGGCTTCAAGCCCAACTTCGCCCTCTACATCGACGGCCTGTCGATCACCATGCTCGGCGTAGTGGTGGGTGTGGGTTTCCTGATCCACCTGTTCGCGTCCTGGTACATGCGCGGTGAAGCGGGCTACTCGCGTTTCTTCTCGTACACCAACCTGTTTATCGCCAGCATGTTGTTCCTGGTGCTGGGCGATAACCTGTTGTTCCTGTACTTCGGCTGGGAAGGCGTGGGCCTGTGCTCGTACCTGTTGATCGGTTTCTACTACAGCAACCGCAACAACGGTAACGCAGCACTCAAGGCGTTTATCGTCACCCGCATCGGCGACGTGTTCATGGCCATCGGCCTGTTCATCCTGTTCCAACAGGTGGGCACGCTGAACATCCAGGAACTGCTGGTGCTGGCACCGCAGAAATTCCAGGTCGGCGACTTCTGGATCACCCTGGCTACCCTGATGCTGCTGGGTGGCGCCGTGGGTAAATCTGCGCAACTGCCGCTGCAAACCTGGCTGGCGGATGCAATGGCCGGTCCTACCCCGGTATCGGCACTGATCCACGCCGCCACCATGGTAACCGCCGGTGTCTACCTGATCGCCCGTACCCACGGCCTGTTCACCCTGGCGCCGGACATCCTGCACCTGGTGGGTATCGTCGGCGGCGTGACCCTGGTACTGGCCGGCTTCGCCGCGCTGGTGCAGACCGACATCAAGCGTATCCTCGCCTACTCGACCATGAGCCAGATCGGCTACATGTTCCTGGCCCTGGGCGTCGGCGCCTGGGACGCGGCGATCTTCCACCTGATGACCCACGCGTTCTTCAAGGCCCTGCTGTTCCTCGCCTCCGGCGCCGTGATCGTGGCCTGCCACCACGAGCAGAACATCTTCAAGATGGGCGGCCTGTGGAAGAAACTGCCACTGGCGTACGCCAGCTTCATCGTCGGTGGTGCCGCCCTGGCGGCCCTGCCGCTGGTAACCGCAGGCTTCTACTCCAAGGACGAAATCCTCTGGGAAGCTTTCGCCAGCGGTAACCAGAACCTGCTGTACGCAGGCCTGGTAGGTGCGTTCATGACCTCGCTGTACACCTTCCGCCTGATCTTCATCACCTTCCATGGTGAAGCCAAGACCGAAGCGCACGCAGGCCACGGCATCTCCCATTGGTTGCCACTGTCGGTGCTGATCATCCTGTCGACCTTCGTCGGTGCGATGATCACCCCGCCACTGCACGGTGTATTGCCACAAAGCGTCGGCCATGCCGGCGGCGAAGCCCAGCACAGCCTGGAAATCGCCTCGGGCGCCATCGCCATCGCCGGTATCCTGCTGGCGGCCCTGCTGTTCCTCGGCAAGCGTCGCTTCGTGACTGCCGTGGCCAACAGTGGCATTGGTCGCTTCCTGTCGGCCTGGTGGTTCGCTGCCTGGGGCTTCGACTGGATCTACGACAAACTGTTCGTCAAACCTTACCTTGCGATCAGCCACGTGCTGCGCAAAGACCCGCTCGACCAGACCATCGGTTTGATCCCGCGTGCCGCCAAGGCCGGTCACACCGCCCTGAGCCGCAGCGAGACCGGCCAATTGCGTTGGTATGCAGCGTCCATGGCGGCGGGTGCCGTTCTGGTGATCGGCGCCATCGTCGTGGTAGCGGTCTGACTATGTTTAAGTGCACTGCGTACTTTGCGAACTTGCGAAAGGAAACGAGCCCGTCATGATTCTGCCCTGGCTAATCCTGATCCCCTTTATCGGCGGCCTGCTCTGCTGGATGGGTGAACGCTTCGGCGCCACCCTCCCCCGCTGGATTGCGTTGCTGACCATGTCCCTGGAACTCGCGCTCGGCCTCTGGCTGTGGGCCCACGGTGACTATTCATTCGCTCCGGCACCGGGCGTCGATCCCACCTTCGCGCTTGAATTCAAGCACGTGTGGATCCAGCGCTTCGGCATCAACGTGCACCTGGCCCTCGACGGCCTGTCGCTGTTGATGATCCTGCTGACCGGCCTGCTGGGTATCCTCTCGGTACTTTGCTCCTGGAAAGAGATCCAGCGTCACGTGGGCTTCTTCCACCTGAACCTGATGTGGATCCTGGGCGGCGTTGTCGGCGTGTTCCTGGCGCTGGACCTGTTCATGTTCTTCTTCTTCTGGGAAATGATGCTGGTGCCGATGTACTTCCTCATCGCGCTCTGGGGTCACAGTTCTTCGGACGGCAAGAAAACCCGGATCTACGCAGCGACCAAGTTCTTCATCTTCACTCAGGCTTCCGGCCTGATCATGTTGGTGGCGATCCTGGGATTGGTACTGGTGAACTTCAACAACACCGGCGTGATTACCTTCAACTACGCCGATCTGTTGAAGACAAAGATGTCGTTGACCACCGAGTACGTGCTGATGCTGGGCTTCTTCATCGCCTTCGCGGTGAAGCTGCCGGTGGTGCCGTTCCACTCCTGGTTGCCTGACGCCCACGCCCAGGCGCCGACTGCCGGTTCCGTGGACCTGGCCGGTATCCTGTTGAAGACCGCTGCCTACGGCCTGCTGCGCTTCGCCCTGCCGCTGTTCCCGAATGCTTCGGCCGAATTCGCGCCGATTGCCATGTCCCTGGGTCTGATCGGGATCTTCTACGGTGCGTTCCTGGCTTTCGCGCAAACCGACATCAAGCGTCTGATTGCCTTCTCGTCCGTTTCCCACATGGGTTTCGTACTGATCGGTATCTACTCCGGCAGCCAACTGGCGCTGCAGGGTGCGGTGATCCAGATGTTGGCCCACGGTGTTTCGGCCGCTGCCCTCTTTATCCTCAGTGGTCAGCTGTACGAGCGCCTGCACACCCGTGACATGCGTGAAATGGGTGGCGTGTGGTCGCGCATCGCTTACCTGCCGGCGATCAGCCTGTTCTTTGCCGCCGCGTCGCTGGGCTTGCCGGGTACCGGTAACTTCATCGGCGAGTTCCTGATCCTGATGGGTGCCTTTGTGCAGACGCCGTGGATCAGCGCCATCGCCACCTCCGGCCTGGTGTTCGGTTCGGTCTACTCGCTGATCATGATCCACCGCGCCTATTTCGGCCCGGCCAAGTCCGACACCGTCCTGCAAGGGATGGATGCGCGCGAACTGATCATGGTGCTCGGCCTTGCGGTGTTGCTGATCTTCATCGGCGTGTACCCGCAACCGTTCCTGGACACTTCTGCCGCAACGATGCATGGCGTGCAGCAGTGGTTCGGCACCGCCTTCTCTCAACTCGCTTCGGCCCGGTAAGAGCGCTATGGAATTCACGATCCAACACTTTATCGCGCTTGCGCCGCTGCTGATTACCAGCCTCACCATCGTGGTGGTGATGCTGGCAATCGCCTGGCGCCGCAATCACTCGCAAACGTTCCTGCTGTCCTGCGCCGGGTTGAACCTGGCCCTGCTGTCGATCATCCCGGCCCTCAAGGTCGCGCCACTGGCAGTCACGCCATTGATGATGGTCGATGACTTCGCGCTGCTGTACATCGCCCTGATCCTGGTGGCGACCCTGGCCTGCGTCACCCTCGCCCACGCCTACCTCGGCGAAGGCGGCACCGGCTACCCGGGCAACCGCGAAGAGCTGTACCTGCTGATCCTGCTGGCTGCGGCCGGCGGTATCGTGCTGGTCAGCGCGCAGCACCTGGCGGGCCTGTTCATCGGCCTGGAACTGCTGTCGATCCCGACCTACGGCCTGGTGGCCTACGCCTTCTTCAACAAGCGCTCCCTGGAAGCCGGCATCAAGTACATGGTGCTGTCGGCCGCCGGTTCCGCGTTCCTGTTGTTCGGTATGGCCCTGCTCTACGCCGAAGCCGGCAGCCTGAGCTTCACCGGTATCGGCCACGCGCTGGCCGCCACCAACAGCCCGGCGCCGATTGCCCAGTTGGGCCTGGCGATGATGCTGATCGGCCTGGCATTCAAGCTGTCGCTGGTGCCGTTCCATCTGTGGACCCCCGACGTGTACGAAGGCGCCCCGGCGCCGGTGGCCGCGTTCCTGGCGACCGCGTCGAAAGTGGCCGTGTTTGCAGTGATGGTGCGTCTGTTCCAGATCTCCCCTGCCGCCAACACCGGCGTGCTGAGCAACGTGCTGACCGTGATCGCCATTGCGTCGATCCTGTTCGGTAACCTGCTGGCGCTGACCCAGAACAACCTCAAGCGTCTACTGGGTTATTCGTCCATCGCCCACTTCGGCTACCTGCTGATCGCCCTGGTGGCGAGCAAAGGCCTGGCCGTGGAAGCCATTGGCGTGTACCTCGTCACCTACGTGATCACCAGCTTGGGTGCGTTCGGCGTCATCACCTTGATGTCGTCGCCGTATAAAGGCCGTGACGCCGACGCCCTGTACGAATACCGCGGCCTGTTCTGGCGCCGTCCGTACCTGACCGCCGTGCTCACCGTGATGATGCTGTCGTTGGCCGGCATTCCGCTGACGGCGGGCTTTATCGGCAAGTTCTACATTGTCGCGACCGGTGTCGAAGCCCACGAATGGTGGCTGGTTGCCTCGCTGGTACTGGGCAGCGCCATCGGCGTGTTCTACTACCTGCGCGTGATGGTCACCCTGTACCTGATCGAGCCAAACCTGCGCCGTGTGGATGCCGAGCTGCATTGGGAACAGAAGGCAGGCGGCGTCATGCTGCTGGCCATCGCCCTGCTCGCGTTCTTCCTGGGCGTGTACCCACAACCGTTGCTCACCCTGGTGCAGCACGCGGTGCTGGGCGTTTGATCGCTTAGGTTGATGCACTAAACAGAACGGCGCCTTTGGGCGCCGTTTTGCGTTTCAGGGGCGAGGTATTAGAGAGGCGGTGCATTCATCATCGCCTTCGCGGGCAAGCCCGCTCCCACATTTGGAATGCATTCCCCTGTAGGAGCGAGCTTGCTCGCGAAAAACGTCGACGATAATGCGTGCTTCCTGAATAAACGCGGCGCCTGTGAGTTTTTCGCGAGCAAGCTCGCTCCTACATGCCCTCAATATACTGGCCCTCTTTGCCCATATTGTGGCTACAGATATAAAAACGCCTCGATTCACATCGAGGCGTTTGTGTTCAAACTTGCGGTTTGCCCGGGCGATAACCTTAGAACGCGATACCCACCTTGAAACCATACTCATCACGCTTGAGCTTGGTGTTGTCGGCCACATAGGAGTCGTTATCGAGCTTGTACTCGGTGCGGGTGTAGTACAGGCCCGCCATCACTGGCAGGTCGCCCTTCTGGTTCATCAGCAGGCTGACTTCGGCGTAAGGGTTGGTGCGGTCCTTGAGGTCCACGCTGTCGCTGCCAACGCCGTCCACCTTGAGCTTGGCGCGGCCGTCGATGGTGTGACGGGCGCCGGCTTCAACGCGCAGGGTCATGTCATCGAACTGGTGGTTGTAGCCCAGAGCGGCCTTGGCAAACGGCGACTTGTTGGTGAGTTTCATGTCGTAGCCATTGGTGTCCGGCTCGTAGCGGGTCCAGGTGTAGCCACCGCCCACGATCACATCGACGAAGTTGCGCGCATCCAGCGCGGCACGCCAGCCGAGGTCGAGGTCGGCCTGGCCTTCCTTGAGTTTGTTATCGCTTTTTTCGCCGTACTTGGCTTCGATACCGGCCTGGTAGATAAAACCCGACTCGGCGGTGAGCTTGTTGCCGAAGTTGTAGAACAGGCCGGCTTCGGGCATGTGGTCCTTGTCGCTTTCGCTGCCGCCTTCAAGTTTGAAGTCGTTGTAGCTGCCCATGATCCCGAACGTGGAAATCGGGTCGGTGGACGGTGCTGCGAACACCACGCCAGGCGCAGCCACCAGGGCCAGCAACGAGGTGTTCTTGAGGAATTTTCCGAATAGTTTGGACATCGTTTTACATCTCCATTTTAAGGTGGGCAAAGTATTCAGGAATCGGTTCGAACCTTGGCGTTTGCAAAAAGTTCGAACTGATTTGCACCAAAATGGAGAAAAAACGGTTCAGCGAAGGCTCTATCTCAATACTCTTCGAGATCGGCCCTGATCAGGTGCTCAACCGCTTCGCGAAGTTGCGGCTGAGCCGGCAAACAAATGCCGAAGGTGTCGCGCAATAACGTCAGCAACTCATCAGCACTCTCCAGCTTGCGCTTCTCGCTGGGCCGATCCAGGTAATGAACCGCATAGCGGGCGTTGGCCAACGTATGGCGCCTGCCAGGCGCAAGCAACGCGGCTTTCAACTGCCCTACAAACGGGGAGCCTGGGTGCGTGGAGACGTACCAGTTGCCGATTTCATAGTCGATGTCGGCCTGGGTTTGCAGATCGAACACGTACAGGCCACGCCACTCCTCGCCCACCTGCGCCCACAGCGTGTAGCTGGCGTTTTTGAGCGTCAGGCGATAAGGCTCATGAGCGGTGGCCTGGGGTGCGTCGTTGTCCAGTTGCAACGGGCTGCTGGGCACCATGCCGCCAAAACCGACATCGGTGATATAGCGCACGCCGTCGAGGGTCACCAGGCTCAAGCGATGGGTGCGCCCAGTGTGGGCGTCTGGTGGGCCGCCGATCACCACACGCCCGGTGATGCCACGGGCTTCGAAGCCCAACTCCTGCAAGAGTGCCAGGAACAGCTGGTTCAACTCGTAGCAATAGCCGCCGCGCCCCTCGTGCAGCACCTTGCGCTCAACGCTGGGCAGGTCGATCGGTACCGGTGCATGCATCAACGTCGACAGACTTTCAAAGGCAAAGCTGCACACATGGCGCAGTTGCAAGTCCCGCAGGGTTTGCAGGGTGGGCGGCGGTGGCGAGGCATAGCCCAGGCGTTGCAGGTACAGGCGGCTATCGGTGAGTGTGTGCATGGCACGGTCCTTGGGCGCGGGGCAAGAGCGTCACTATGCCGCGCCTCTGCGTGCGTTGTCATTTTGAATGAACCTTTTGGAGCGCCGGCCTATCCATCTATAACAAGATTGGGAGGCAGCATGAGTACCGCAAAAATCTACACCGTCCACTATCAGCTACACGGTAAACCCAAGTCTTTCGTGGTGCGCGCCGAAGTGATGAACAACGCCGAGGCCTGGCATTGGGCGGCCGTCGATGCCGACATTGCCCATGTCAGCCGCATCGGCCGCGTAGGTCACGAACAGGTGAAAAAGACCACCCGGCCCTGGGCGGAAAAATACGGTATCAGCGACGTCAGCTGGTCGCCGCCCAGGTAAACAAAGCCCCGCATAACGGCGGGGCTCGGTTCATTGCTTCAAGTCGCCCAACGGATCGTAGGGCGGCTTTTTTTTCGCTGTCTCGTCGTCCTTTTTGTCCAACGGCGCAATAGCCGGGCCGATGGGATCGACCTGTGGGTCGGCTACATCCGGCGAATCCGGGTCGAAGCCCAGTTCATCCTTGCCACTGGCGTGTTCGTTGGAAGAGGGACCATCGGTAGGTTTGTTCATCATATTCTCCTGCTAAAGCGGGCGGGCTCTGTCGTGGAGGTTTTCCAGGTCTTCTTCGACGCGCTCGACATCGTTGTCCGGACTGCGCTCTTTGGGATCGTTGGGGCGCAACGCATCGTTATCACGCTCCTCCTCACCCGGCGTACGGTTCGGATCCGGTGTACCTGGGGGTGGCTGCTTGTGTTCAGACATGATGACTGACCTCATGAGGGGTTCACCATTTTAGAGAAACCGCCCCGCGCCATCGTTCAACTTCATTGCGCCAGGCGTGAGAAGATGACCGCCCTTTTTGGAGACCTGCCCCGGATGTTCGAACTCAAACCCTGCGACCCCACTGCCTATCGCCAACAGACCCGCCGTAGCACGTTGATCGTCGCGGCGCTGTTCCTGGCCTTGGCCATGCTGCTGTCGAGCCTGGCGGTGATGCTGTTCGGTGAGCCTGGCGGTGACAATTTTCGCTTCAATGTCGGTGGCGTCTTCGCCGGGGTGTTGATCACGGTCGCGCTGGTGCGTGGCCCGTTCTGGAGCCAGGCCTGGTTGGCGCCGGCGGTGTATGGCTGGCAACTCAAGCGCAGCCTGATGAGCGTGACCAATGTGATGCACAAGGTCACCGAGCGGGTGCAAGCCAACGACCCCACTGCCATCAAGCTGTTGCGTTTCTATCACTTGGGGCTGACGCAGATGCACGAGCTGGACGCCAACTCCAGCGCCCAGGCGCAACTGGTCGGCGAAATCGAAGCACACAAGGCGAGGATGCACGCAGCGGGGATCGACACCGAACAAACCCGGCTCGATCCCGCGTGGCTGGAAGCGCTCAAAAGCGCTTGAAGCGTACCTCAGGAAGCAGGCATTAAGGCGGTTAAAAAACCAGACTCAGGTCCAGGCGCCCTTCCCTCACCGGCGGGCACCAGTAATAGCCTCCGGTCAGCGGCTTGCTGATGCGATACAGGCCATCGACAATCCCATCTTCCAACCCACTCATGCGTCGTAACTGCGCTTCAAACGCATCGAATGAATGACCAAACGCGAGGAACATCAACCCCGCCTGACCATTCTCGGCCCAGGGCATCGAACGACGTACCACGAAGGCTTCCGGGGTAAAGCTTTCCTGGGCAGTGCGCTTGGTATGGGCCGATTCCGGGGCGTCGTCGAGTTCTTCGTTGTCGCCATGGCGGCGGCCAATGATGTGGTCACGCTCCTGGGCAGGCAATGCGGCGAAACCGTCGAGGTCGTGCTGCCATTGCTGGATCGCGGCGAAGCTGGCGCCGGTGTCGGTCAGCGCGGCTTGCACGGCGGCATCGTCGTGGGGGTTTTCGGTGCCGTCTTCGTAGTCGGTCAGGTCAAAGCCGGTCTTGTAGCGGAAACCTTCAGTCGATTGCACCAGTCGAAACGCCGGAGCCAGCGCTTTTTCCACGGCACGGCTGCGCAGCAACAACTCACCGCGATCCACCCCATGCAACCATACCCACAGCGCCTGCTGAGTCGACGGGTTGTGCGCGCCAGGGCCGCTAACGGCCGGGAATGAGCGCAGCCCTGGGATCGGGGCACCCAGCGCTTTTACCAGCGGCTCACCGAACCCCACCACGGCCGCCGCATCCGTCAACTGCACCATCGCGTCCAGCGCAGCGGGCACGGCTTGCAACGAATCCAGGGCAAAAAACAGATGGCGGGCCTGCAAAGGCACCGGTGCGGCAAGAATGCCCGGCTGGTACTGACTCATGTGAACTCCTTCTGAAAAGCCGCGCAGTTTACCCGGCGTACACCACCCTGCGAACAAGAATGCGCGCAAGCCTTGCGTTAGAGCCGCTTGTTGGGTGACTCTCTAGTCATGTTTTGCAACTATTCCAGGGGTAGCGACATGACCACCAGCAACCTGCTCGCCCAGCTGTTTCCCACCTCCACCGCGCAGATTCCCGAGCAATTTCGCCTGGCGGCGCCCATTGAACAACGTGAATACCTGGTCGATGGCCAGTTGCAGGTGTGGAACGGCCCGCTCGCCCGCGTGCAAAGCCCCGTGCAACTGGGTGATGAGCGTGTACACATCGGCAGCACGCCGTTGCTGGATGCCGACACCGCCCTCACCGCCCTGGATGCTGCCGTGCGCGCCTACGACCGTGGCCAGGGTGCATGGCCGACGATGCGCGTGGTCGAGCGTATCCAGCACGTCGAAGCGTTTTTGAGGCGCATGCGCGAACAGCGCGATGCGGTGGTCAAGCTGCTGATGTGGGAGATCGGCAAGAACCTCAAGGACTCGCAGAAAGAATTCGACCGTACCTGCGACTACATCACCGACACCATCAATGCCCTCAAGGAACTCGACCGCCGCAGCAGTCGTTTTGAACTGGAGCAGGACACCCTCGGCCAGATCCGCCGCGTGCCCCTGGGCGTGGCGTTGTGCATGGGGCCTTACAACTACCCGTTGAACGAGACCTTCACCACGCTGATCCCGGCCTTGATCATGGGCAATACCGTGGTGTTCAAGCCGGCCAAGCTGGGTGTGCTGTTGATCCGCCCTTTGCTGGAAGCCTTCCGCGACAGCTTCCCGGCCGGGGTGATCAACGTGATCTACGGCAGCGGCCGCGAGACCGTGAGCGCGCTGATGGCCAGCGGCAAGATCGACATCTTTGCGTTTATCGGCACCAACAAGGCCGCCAGTGATCTGAAAAAGCTGCACCCCAAGCCGCACCGTTTGCGTGCTGCGCTGGGCCTGGATGCCAAAAACCCGGGGATCGTGCTGCCCGAAGTGGACCTGGACAATGCGGTGAACGAAGCCGTCACCGGTTCGCTGTCGTTCAACGGCCAGCGTTGCACCGCGTTGAAGATCCTGTTCGTGCATGAAGACGTGGTCGAGCGCTTTATCGAGAAATTCAACGCCAAGCTGGCGACGCTCAAGCCCGGCATGCCGTGGGAGGATGGCGTGGCGCTGACGCCACTGCCGGAAGTGGGCAAGGTCGATTACCTCAGCGAACTGGTGGCCGATGCGGCGCGCCATGGCGCCAAGGTCATGAACCCCGAGGGCGGCAGCAGCCGTGGTTCGTTCTTCTACCCGGCGGTGCTGTACCCGGTAAACCCGCAGATGCGCGTCTACCACGAAGAGCAATTCGGCCCGGTGGTGCCGATCGTGCCCTATCGTGACCTGGAGACCGTGATCGACTACGTGCTGGACTCGGATTTCGGCCAGCAGTTGAGCCTCTTCGGCACCGACCCCGTGGCAGTCGGACGCCTGGTGGACACCTTCGCCAACCAGGTGGGCCGTATCAATATCAATGCCCAATGCCAGCGCGGTCCGGACACATTCCCCTTCAACGGGCGCAAGAACTCGGCCGAGGGCACGTTGTCGGTGCATGACGCCTTGCGCGTGTTCTCGATCCGCACCTTGGTGGCGACCAAGTTCCAGGAGAGTAACAAGGCGTTGGTCAGCGATATTTTGCGCAACCGCGATTCGAGTTTCCTGACCACCGACTACATCTTCTGAAGCCAACCCCGTTCCAATGTGCAGACAGGTCAGTGTGGGAGCTGGCTTGCCTGCGATGCCAGCTCCTCGGTCTTTCAGTCAGGTCGCGGTGATGCTATCGCAGGCAAGCCAGCTCCCACATTTGATCAAGCACATTCATACATTTGAGGCCATTTTAAGACTGATGAACCTGCCCTTCTTTGCCCGGCGCCTGCTGCGCCCCTTGCTCGACCCCTACCGCCGCTTTCGCCATGCCAAGCTGATCCACGCCGCGCGCGTATCGGTGGGTTTGCTGGCAACCATCCTGCTGACCACCGGCCTCAACCTGCCCCACGGTGAATGGGCGTCGGTGACCATGCTGATCGTCATCGGCGGGTTGCAGCACCACGGCAATATCGGCAAGAAAGCCGTCGAACGCGCCTACGGCACCTTGATCGGCGCCAGCGTCGGCTTGCTGCTGGTGGTACAACAGGCTTACTTCGGCCCGCCGTTGCTCACCTATCTGTTGATGTCCGTGGTGTGCGGATTCTTTTCCTATCACGCCATCGGCAAGGGCGGTTATATCGCGCTGCTGTCGGCGATCACGGTGTTTATCGTCGCCGGCCATGGCGACAACCCGATCTCCGATGGCCTGTGGCGCACCGTCGATATCCTCATCGGCATTGTGCTGGCCCTGGCGTTTTCCTTTGCCTTGCCGTTGTACGCCGTGTATTCGTGGCGCTACAACCTGGCCAGCGCCCTGCGTGACTGCGCGCAGATTTATAGCCGGATCATCAATGGCCAGTCCGTGACTGACGATGAACACCTCAAGCTGCTCAACCGTTTGAACGGGGCGATGGTGCAACTGCGTTCGTTGATGCCGTCGGTGTCCAAGGAAGTGCGGATTTCCATGACTGAACTGGACGCGATCCAGCGTCACCTGCGCCTGTGCATCAGCACCCTGGAGATTCTGGGCAATACCCGGCCAGACCCGCGTGATGAGCAGGCCACGGCTCGGATGCAAGTCATGTTGAAAGCCGAGCATCGGCAAATTCGGGTGCAGTTGGTGGGGATGGCACGCGCGTTGAAATCGGGGGTGACGGAGCGATTGGAGCGTACCGGTCACGCCCATGCCAGCGAGCCTGCGCTTGATGCACCGGTTTACAGCGCGCTGGATGGGTATCGCCTGTTGACCCTGCAACTGGCGGCGAACGTCGATCAGATGCGTCAACGGCTTGGCAAAAGTGCCGCACGCTGGAAGATTTAGCGACAGCTGGAGAGCAGCTTTACGTACATCGACACATTCACACTTTCTCTTACATATTTTTCACGTTTTATTCACAAGCCGAGACGTAGTGTGAAGCCTCATCCGTTACAAACGTTGCATATCAAGCCCGCCGCCCCAGCGGGCTTTTTTTTGCCTGTTTTTTGGCTCCGAAAAAGGGCCAACCTCTGTAGCAGCGAGCTTGCTCGCGAACAACGCAATAACGCCGCGGTTAGCCAGAATGCTCGCGTTATCGTTGATGTTTTTCGCGAGCAAGCTCGCTCCTACAGGGCGTGGTGTTCGCGTAGGGCGCGCTGGGTTTCCAGCACCTTGGCCAGTGCCGTTTCGGCTTCCTGGCTTTGCTGCGGCACCCGAATCGCCGCCGACACCAGCGTGATCAGCTTGGCCATCACCTCGGCATCCGTGGCCGGGCGGCCCAGGCTCATGGAGTTCATCAGCAGGCGCAGTTCGGTGCCTGCCATGACGCCCGAAATGGCCTTGAGGGCAAATTGCAGGCGCACCCCCAGTTCATTACGTGGCAAATCCGGCAGGGCCAGGGCGAAGGCCTCGAAGAAGCGCTGGAACACCGGCTGGTAATGGACCTTGAGGTATTCCTGGATAAACGGCGAGGTGTCGCTGTAGACCCGGCCCAGGAAGCGAATGAACGAACGCCCTTCCCCGCTGGCCGGGTCGCTGCGCTCCAGGCCCATGGCCGGGGCAAACAGCACGCCCAGGAGTGTGTCGCAATCGAGCGGGCCATCGGATTCGGCTTCACAGCGCGCCAGCAGTTCCAGGCGTTGCTCGTTGAGGGGCTCCAGGCGCTGCATCAGCAAGGTTTTCATCAGGGAGTCCTTGTCCCCGAAGTGGTAGTTCACCGCCGCCAGGTTGACCTGGGCACGCTCGGTTATCTGCCGTAGCAACACGGCGTCATAGCCGTACTTGATGAAAAGAGCCTCTGTCGCATCCAGCAGTCGAGTCTTGGTAACGTTTGGAGCGCTGAGTTTCTTCGCGACCATATGGGTTCCACGGCGGAAATATTGTTTTAAAAAATAATTTGATTTTTTATACCGGGGCGGCCCGTCGAAAGCAAGTAGTGACACTCCGCCATATCTTGCAAAGCCCTTATATCCGGGCTTTTGAGGCAAATCGTAGGGTTTTTACCCACCTCTGACACCCGCTGAGAAAATCGTTTCGACCGGTAAAACCGCTCTACCTCGACGGCTGGCGAAGCGTCAGGAAGGCAGTTACTATTCAAACAATATTTTAAAAACAAGAAATAAAACCAGTCCGTGACGGCTACAGGCAGCTTCTGAACTTGTTACAAGGAGTTTCGGGGAGCAAGGCGGTACCGTCGAGACTGCAGGCGTAGTCATGATGACACAGACCCCCGCGCAACTCGGTTTGATTTCCCTGCAAGGCATCGGTAAGCGCTATCAGCTCGCCGGGCAAGAATTGAGCATTCTCAATGACGTGTGCCTGTCCATCGCCAGCGGTGACAGCTGCGGCATTCTCGGTGCCTCTGGCTCCGGCAAAAGCACCCTGCTCAATATCCTCGGCCTGCTGGACCTGCCCAACTGCGGCCAGTACCACTTTGCCGGCCACGATATTTTCAACGCCACCCCCGATGAGCTGGCAGCGATCCGCAACCAGCAGATCGGCTTCGTGTTCCAGAGCTTCAACCTGCTGCCACGCCTCAGTGCCCTGGACAACGTCGCGCTGCCCTTGAGTTATCGCGGCGTGTCGCGGCATGAATCGGTGGAACACGCCCAGCGCATGCTCGCACAAGTCGGCCTCGCCGAACGCGCCCACCATCGCCCCGCCGACCTCTCCGGTGGGCAGCGCCAACGTGTGGCCATTGCCCGCGCCTTGGTCGGCAAGCCCTCGGTGATCCTGGCCGACGAACCCACCGGCAACCTCGACAGCACTACCGCCCAAGAGATCATGGACCTGCTGTTGAACCTCAACCGCGAGCAACAGGTGACGCTGATCATCGTCACCCACGACCCCCACATTGCCGAGCGCCTGGAGCGCAAGATCCTGGTGCGCAACGGCGTGGTGCATGAGGCTGGGCGCCCATGAGCCTGCGGGTCGAGCAGAGCCTCAGCCAACTGCTGCATGAAGCCTTTATCAGCCTGCGTACCCTGGGCAAGCGTTCGATCCTGGCGCTCTTGGGGATCGTCATCGGCAGTTCCTCGGTGGTGGCGCTGATCAATATCGGCCACAACGCGGCGGTGGATGCGGCGATGATTTTCAAGGACATGGGTACCGATACCCTCATCGCCCAGTTCCCGCCCAAGGGCAACAGCAATGTGCCGATGCGCACCCAGCTCGATCTGGATGCGGTACGGCGGGCAGTGCCGGGCATTGCCCATATCGGCGCGCTCAGCCTGTTCAGCGGGCCCATTGTGTTTCATGGGCGGACCGCCAATGCCAACTTTGTCGGCAGTACTGCGGGTATCCAGGACGCCATGCGCCTGGCGCTGCGTGAGGGGCGCTTCTTGTCACCCTTCGACGCCAACGAAACCTACGGAGTGATCGGCGACCAACTCGCCCAGGCCCTTGGCGCGCCAGGTGACCCGCTGCAACTGGGCGACCGTGTGCGTATCAACGATTACCTGTTTCTGGTGGTGGGTATCCTGCACAACCAGCCCAGGGCCATGCTGATGCCGGTGCAAGCCAACGAATCGTTGTTTATTCCCGCCGAGGGCATGCGCCGCATCTACGCCAACCCGCAAATCAACAACCTGATCATTCGCGCAGCGCCGGGACAGGACATGGAACGTATCGCCAGGGACGCCGCCACCGCGCTGCAACCCCAGCTCAGCGACCATAGCGTCGACATCACGGTGCCCCAGCAAATGATCGATGGCATGACCCGCCAAAGCCGCACCTTTGCCTATCTACTCCTGGCCCTCGGCGCGATCTCCCTGGTGGGCGGCGGTGTGGGGGTGATGAACGTGATGCTGATGAACGTCTCGGAACGCCGCCGTGAGATCGGCATCCGCATGGCCCTGGGCGCGCGCCAGCGGGATATCCGCAACCTGTTTTTGCTCGAAGCGGTCACCCTCACCGCCGTGGGTGCGCTGTGCGGCGCAGTCCTGGGCATGACCGCTGCCTGGCTGTATGCGTGGCTGTCGGGCTGGGCCTTTGCGTTGGCAGTGGCTGCCCTGCCCCTGGGCGTGGGCAGTACGTTGCTGGTGGGTTTGTTCTTTGGCATTTACCCGGCGGTGTCGGCCTCACGCTTGCAGCCGGTTGAGGCCCTGCGCGATGAATAAGTACCTGCTAGTGCTCATGCTGATCAGCCTGCCGGGCATGGCCGCCGACGTGGTGATCAACCCTCAGGCACCCAGCACCACCCGCAGCGACTACGAGCGTAGCGTCTCGCTGAATGCCCAGACCACCACCATGACCCTGGGGGACGCGGTGTACCTGGGCCTGCGTAATAACCCGGCGATCCGCAGCGCCTACCTGCAACGGGTGGCGCAGAAATTCGACCTGCGCGTGGCCGAAGATGTGTTCAACCCCAAACTCACCCTCAACAGCTATTACCGCAGCACCCGTGGCTCCCAAGACAATGCGCGCAACGCCAACGTCGCGCCCACCAGCAGCCTGCTCGGCGAATACGGAACGCGCTTGAGCATGGCCTGGACCCAGCAGTTGAACAACGCCAACCGCGCCGGCCGCTACCGCAGCGACGGCCTGGACCTTGCGATCATCCAACCGCTGATGCGCGGGGCCGGCTGGGATGCCACCACCGCACCGCTGCGCCTGTCGCGCCTGGCCGAGCAGGCCAACCGCCTGAACCTCAAGGCCACCGTGGCGCAGACCATCAGCCAGATCATCGCCACCTACCGCGAATTGTTGCGCGCCCAGGAACAGTTGGTGATCGTCCAGGAAGCGCTCAAACGCTCCAATACTTTACTGGAGGTGAACAAAGCGCTGATCAGCGCCGGGCGCATGGCCGAATTCGAGATCGTGCAGACCGAAGCCGATATCGCCACCCAGCAATTAGGCGTGGAAGAAGCGCGCAACCAACTCGACACCAGCCGCCTGGCGTTGCTGCGCCTGCTGGCCCTGGACCTGTCGACACCGGTGCGTGCCACCGAGGCCCTGGAAGCCACCCCTATGGAGATCGACAAGCGCCAGGCCTTCAACCTTGCGCAAAACCAGCAACCGGAATACCTCGCTGCCCTGCTCGGTAGCCAACAGGCCGACCTAGACCTGGTGATCGCCAAGGATTCCGGGCGCTGGCAGGTGGACCTGGTCGCCGGCGCCAACCAGATACGCGCCGCCACCGATAATGACAACGGCCATAACAATAACCGCACCTGGGACAGTTACGCCGGGGTGCAAGTGCAAATCCCTATTGGCGATATCAGCACGCGCCAGGCCGAAGTGCGTGCACGGGTAAATGTAGAAGACCAGGAAATCCGCATTACCGACGCCCGCCAGGAGCTGGAGCGCAACGTCAACAATGTGGTACGTGACCTTGGCACCCGCTGGCGCCAATATGAAATATCCAAGCGCGCCGTGGAGTTGTCGCGGCGCAAGATCGAGATCGAGCGGGAAAAGCTCAGCGCCGGGCGCTCCACCAACTTTCAGGTGCTGAGCTTCGAGACCGACCTGCGCAACGCCGAAAACGCCCAGCTCAATGCGCTGATCGCTTATTTGAACGCCCAGACCCAGCTTGATCTGACCCTGGGCATGACGCTGGAAAGTTGGGAAATTGCCCTTAATGACTACTAATAAAAAATCCCTGCTGGCCGTTGCCTTGTTCCTGCTGCTGGCCGGCGCGGCCGCCGCCCTGCTCAGTCAACGCAGCGGGGCTGAGCAGGCGGGTACAGGCGAACAGTGGCTGGCCGTAAAGCCCGACCCGTTGGTGCACCAGATCGGGCTGGTGGGCAAGATCGAGCCTGACACCACCGTCGTCCTGACGGCGCCGTTCGACGGCAATGTGCTGGCCAACCTGGTCGAACAAGGCCAGCGCGTTGAGGCCGGCCAAGTCCTGTTGCGCATGGACCCGGCGACGCTTGAAGTACAGCTGCGCGACGCCCTCTCCGCGCAACTCAAGGCCCGACGCACCGTGCAGGAAATGCAGGACTGGGGCAGCAGCCCCACCGTCAGCCGCGCCCGTCGCAGTTTACGCACCGCTGAAATGACCGCGGGCAACACCCAACGCAAACTTACCGAGAGCGAAAACCTGTTCAAACGCGGCATCATCCCTCGTAACGAACTTGACGACCTCAAGCAGCAAACCCAGCAACAGCAATTGGACTTGGCGGCGGCGCGCAGTGAGCTGCAACAAGCCCTGGACCAAGGCCAGGGCGAATATCGGCAGATCGCCGAAATGGAGCTGACCAATGCCACGGTGAAGTACGAAGCCTTGCAAACACTGCTCGAAGGCAAGGAGGTCAAGGCGCCCTTCTCCGGCATCGTGGTACCGGCGCCCGGCAGCACCAGTACCGCTCAAGGTGGCGGCAATAACAACGCGCCGGTGCAGGCCGGCAGCAAGGTCAGCCAGGGCCAGGTGCTGTTCGGGCTGGCCAATATCGAACGCTTGAAAATCGTGGCCAAGGTCTCAGAGCTGGATATCAACCAGCTGCGTCAGGGCCAGACCGTTGAAGTCATGGGCGATGGCTTTGATGGCGAGCGGCTGACAGGTTCAGTCAGCGTGGTCAGCGGCCTGGCCATCGCCAGCGACAGCCAGGGCAGTGCGCAGTTTCCGGTGACCTTGTCGATCCCCACCCTGACGCCCCAGCAGTTGCAGCGGGTGCGCCTGGGCATGAGTGCGCGGTTGACGATTGTCACTTATAACAATGACCAGGCGATCGTGATTCCCAGCCAGGCGATCCAGGCGGACATGACGGTGGAGTATCGGGCGGCGATGGATAAACCGGTGCAGCGGGTAAAAGTCACCACCGGGCAATCGACGCCGCAGGGGGTTGAGGTGTTTGGGCTTGAAGCGGGGTTGGTGAGGATCGGGGGAATCAATCACTGACCCTCGATCCAGATGTGGGAACGCTGCACTGTGGCGAGGGAGCTTGCTCCCGCTGGGCTGCGCAGCGGGCCCAAGATCTTGGGAGCGCTTCGCACTCCAGCGGGAGCAAGCTNNNTTTTATTTTTTTTTTTTCTTGGGAGCGCTTCGCACTCCAGCGGGAGCAAGCTCCCTCGCCACAAGATTACCGGTTACTTGCATTGGGGCAATCAATACCAGCTCCAACATTCAGCGCTGTGTCAGCCTGGCGGCCAGTGCCTTGGCCTGCAGCGCCACATCGGTCACCGCCGTACTCTCCCACCACATGCCCCGCAACGGCGGCCCCATGGCGAACAGTCGCTGGCTGACCTCGCCGCGGGCATCCCGCACCGCCCCCGTCGCATCCGCCGCAATCCCCAGCGCCAGCGGCCCAGGTTGGATCAACCCGCGCTTGAGCAGTTGCCGCGGTAAAGGACGGGCCACCCGGCGCCAGTCGTATTCGATGCCGCTGGAATTGATCAGCGCAGCGCCCAACATCTTGGTGATCACATCCTCGCCACGGTAGCGCACCGCAATGGCAACCCCCTTCTGCGAAGGCACCAAGCCCTTGAACGACGCCGCCTGAATCCGCAACCGCCCTTGCCCCTGCAACCGCGCTACCAACTGCGCACTCAAGGGCGGCGAACGGTGGTGATGGCTTTCCCACCAAGGCCGTACATGCCGCACGAACTGGCGCTTCTGGGCCTCACTGGCCTGGCTCCACAGCCGCGCGATATGCCCGCGCACCGTGTCCAGCGGCGCCTGCCAGTCTGTGCCTTGCCCCAACGCGAGCTGGCATTGGCGTCGCACCTCACGCAGCAATTGTCGGGGGCTGCTCAGGCTGTGGTCAGCGGCGAGGAAGTCGTCCCAGCTCGGCGGTTGCCGGCGTACATGGGGCAACAGGCCGTGCCGCGAAAAAACCTCGATAGGTCCGCGATGCCCGGCCTGTTCCAGGGAGACCACGGCATCGACCATGGTCAGGCCCGAGCCGATGATCAGCACGGTCGATTGTGGGTCGAGCCGGGTCATCGCGGGTACATCCCAAGGGTCCAACGCGGCGGCATTCAATCCTGTGGACTCGGTCTGCGGAGTGCGCGCAGCAGGGAACATGCCGGTGGCCAATACCGCACAGGCGCCGCGCAGTTGCTCGCCAGTATCGAGGGTCAACAACACCGAGGTGGCATCGACTTGCAGGTCTACCCCTTCGGCGCGGATGTGCTCGACGCTCGATGTAGAAAGCGCCTTGGCTTGTGCCAGACGCTGCTGCGCGTACAAGCCGAAAAGCCCCCGTGGCGGGAACAGCTCGCTGATAGGCACATGCTGTTGGTTCGACTCGGGCCATCCGCCGGCGCTGATGTAGTCGGTGAGCCATTGGGTCAGGTCGTCGGCATTGTCCGGGTCAACGCTCATACGCGCCGCATTGCCGTTCAGCGTATGGCCCAGTTCGACCGCGCTGTAGGCTTCGCCGCGCCCCAACTCAGCACGGGGTTCGACTATCAGGATACGCCGCGTGCCCGGCAGGCGAAGCAGTTGCACGGCCAGCATCGTGCCGCTCAGGCCACCGCCGATGATCAGTACATCTGCAACGCGGGTGGATTCACTCATGCCAGTTCGCCCTTATTGTTGCTCAAATCACCACATTTCGAACAAACCGTACCGCCGCATTTCCATCATTGCGATAAGCATGGGGCTGGTGGCTGGCGAACATAAAGAACTCTCCTGCCTCGATGAGATTTTCCTGATCACCTATCACCAGCGTCAGGCTGCCCTCGAACACAAACAGTTGTTCGCTCCACCCTTCCAAGTCAGGGTCCGGGCAATAACGGTCACCGGGCTCCAGCCGCCACTCCCATAATTCGACCTCACGCCGTGCCGTAGCCTTGGCCAGCAACACCGCCTTACTGCCGACAATCTCGCCCGCCCAGGCCAGCTCATTGATACGGCTGTGGTCGCGCACATCCGGCGCCTGAATCAGATCACTGAACGCCACGTCCAACGCTTCGGCGACACGGTCCAGGGTCGACAGGCTGACGTTCTTCTCTCCCGCTTCTATCGCCACCAGCATGCGCCGGCTGACACCGGATTTTTCCGAGAGCGCGGTCTGGCTCAAGTCGGCGGCATGGCGCAGGCGACGAACGTTCTGGCTGACGTGCTGCAGGACCGAAGCCCGTTGCGGATTTTCTTTGTGCACTATATTGCTCAATAGGTGGGTGTGCGCAGTATACTGCCCAGCGTGCGGCGCATTGTGCGGTCCGTGCTTTCCCCTTGCAAGACCGAGCCGCCATGACCGCCCCAAACTCCCCTTCGCGTTTCAATCGTTTCAGTAAAGCCGAATGCATCCTGGTGGTGATCACCATGATCTGGGGCGGCACCTTTTTGCTGGTGCAGCACGCCATGGCGGTCAGCGGGCCGATGTTTTTTGTGGGGCTGCGCTTCGCGGCAGCGACGATTGTGGTGGGGTTCTTTTCCTTGCGCACCCTGCGCGACCTGACCCTGTTCGAATTGAAGGCCGGGGTGTTTATCGGGGTGGCGATCATGTTCGGCTACGGTTTGCAGACCATTGGCCTGCAAACCATCTTGAGCAGCCAATCGGCGTTTATCACCGCCTTGTATGTGCCGTTCGTACCGCTGTTGCAGTGGCTGGTGCTTGGCCGTCGCCCCGGCTTGATGCCCAGCATCGGCATCATGTTGGCGTTTGCGGGGTTGATGCTGTTGACCGGCCCGGCGGGGGCCTCGCTGAATTTCAGCGCGGGTGAAATCGCCACCTTGATCGGTGCAGTGGCCATAGCGGCCGAGATCATCTTGATCAGCGCATTTGCCGGCCAGGTGGATATTCGTCGGGTGACCGTGGTGCAACTGGCCACCGCTTCGGTGCTGTCCTTCATGATGGTGGTGCCCATGGGCGAGGCGTTGCCGGGCTTTTCTTGGCTGTTGCTGTTCAGTGCCGTGGGCCTGGGCTTGACCAGTGCGGTGATCCAAGTGGCGATGAACTGGGCACAGCAGAGTGTCTCGCCAACGCGGGCGACGTTGATTTATGCCGGTGAGCCGGTGTGGGCAGGCGTTGTGGGGCGAATCGCCGGGGAGCGGTTCCCACCGATCGCGATGCTGGGCGCGGTGCTGATTGTGGTGGCGGTGATTGTGAGTGAATTGAAGACGAAGGGGCAGAAGGCCGTTGAGTTGGCAGAGGCGTTGGAGGAGGAGCGGCAGGGGTAGTTTGCGATCAACGGTAACCACGATGCGAAGCGAGCCGCTCTTGATCTTGATCTGCTTGTGATCTTG